>BQIY01000215.1 GCA_021604265.1 Nitrospirales bacterium | reverse complement strand
CGAAGAAGTTCCATCCCCCATGCTTTCTCCAAGCGAGCAAGCCAAACAATTTGCCTTGGATAAAGCACAATCTGTTTCAAACCAACAACCTACGCACTTGGTTATTGGAAGCGATACCGTCATCGAGATAGACGGCGTCCTCCTAGGAAAGCCGGAAAACCTGCAAGATGCCGGACGTATGCTCCGCCAACTACAAGGACGCACTCATCAAGTCCATACCGGGGTGGCTGTCATTCAACAATCAACAAATTATTCTGTACACTTTGTCGAAACCGCCCACGTCTGGATCAAAGACTTTACCAATGCCGAATTGGAACATTACCTCGACACGAAAGAAAGTCTTGGAAAAGCCGGGGCTTATTCGATACAAGGCGAAGGGGCAAAACTGATAGAAAAAATTGAAGGGGACTATCCAACTATTGTTGGACTGCCACTGTGGAGAATTGCCAAATTACTTGAAGAACGGGGAGTTGTCCCACTCAATACAGTCAAAGAGATTTACCGAGTAAAACCGTATGCGAATTGGAAAGAGTTTGGAAAGTAATTCTTTTTGTAAATTTTCAAAGTACCGTCTTTTAAGAATGTCATTCACGAAAAGGCGGGAATCCAATTCTGAATTTTGATATCTTTTGCGTGGGTTCGCAATCCAAAACGACAAAGCCGTTCAGTTTGGCTATGGACAGAACTGCGATATACGAAAGGCAACCGCGACCGGACGGAACACCGAGTGAAGTGCTACGGAAAACTCTAGAGAAAATTGTCTTCCAAACAGACTTTGCTTATACTAAAAAGGGAGAGGCAACCCCATAGATTGGAGGAATTCATGAACAAGCTGACAGCGGCTGATGCCCTTTGCCTATCCATACCAGAACGCATCCAATTGGTTGAGGATATTTGGGATACGATTGCCAGTCAAGCAGAAGCCCTGGAACTCACTGAAGCGGAAAAGACGCTTCTAGAGGAACGATTAGAGGCCTATCACAACAATCCCACTGTCGGGTCTCCTTGGAGTACCGCCTATAAACGAATCACTCACCAACATGACCTATGATTTGCTGGTTCGCCCTGAACAGAACAGGATCTCTCCGAAGCATTTGGCTGGTGCGAGAGACAGCGGAAGGGATTGGGACATGATTTTCTCTTGCAAGTCGATGCGGGCTTTCAATTATTAGAACGAAATCCCCTCGTATTTGCCGAATTGTATCGCGGAGTTCGTCAACACCTCATTAAACGTTTCCCCTACAAAATTTTCTATACTGTGGAGCGAAATACTGTAGTCATCTTAGCCATCGTGTACGGCGGAAGAGATCCAAAGTGGTTAAAGAAGCGCCTCGACCCAGCGTAATCTAGTTTTTTATTCACGCTCACCACACACAGGTACCAGGTAAAAGTGTATGGTTGTTTCACCATAAGGCTAACCGAAACGAGAGCTTCCTTAGGTATAACTGGGCATATATTAGCAGGGGCGAAACCCCGCAAGACGCCACACCGACTACGTCAACTTAGTCGGAAAGAGAACATAGACTCTACCTAGCAACCTGGCATTTCCTCTACGTAACGTGTGCAATATCAAAGTCTGGGTAAAGAATCACAGCCGGATGAATTTTCAAGACTTTTGCCAATCTCTAGTTCCGATCTCGGCCAGTTTGTCTGACATTGTGCTGCATTGCCGAATTTGATTACGAAATCCCTGTTGCTCCTGCGGGTTCCTGCTATATCAATTCCTGCAACTCACGTCGTGACCTGAGCCTTTTATCAGGTGTAATCTTGCGATTCACTTTGGCTCGCATAAAACCCTTTTTCGCTGAAAGATTTGTTTACCTTCCAATGACGGGAAGAGAGAGATTCTGACAGGTCTTCTTGCAAGACGAGCAAAAATTTCTGGGTGACGCGAAACGGCTTCAACTACACCGATAGAAGGATTCATCCACAATAAGTGGGTATCATCTGCACGCTTGAGGTAACAGCCGTTTTTCCAAGGCGACAAAACCAGGCCTTGGCTTTTCACCCAATGGTCACTGTATCGTAAATAGCATTTGGAGGTGTTCCACGAAACGCATTCTCTCGGCGATCATCCAAAATCAACGTAATAGCTTCGGCAAGACTGTCCCGCGCTTCGTCCTGTGTTCTCCCTTGCCCATTCGCACCTGGGATTTCCGGACAGTACGCAATAAACCATTCGTCAACCTGCTCAAAGATCGCGGTGAATTCGTTGTACATAGTGTCCCCACATCTAGTATGAATGTATGAAAAGTATATGCATGAAAAGTAAAGAATACGTTGATCTCCTGTCAATTGATCTTCAGAGCTTACACCTCCATATTCGCGGGAACTCACGGTCGAACGCTGGCATATGGAGTCGAACAGCAAAGGGAACGCCTGCTCCTTACGCTAGTCTGTAGTTCTACGGTCAGAGAGACCAATGTTGGCAAACCGTGGCGTTCATTCCTGCCCAAACGCCCTCCGTCCCTCTGGGAAATTTCTTGCCAGAAAGATCATGAAAAGGATCGTTCTCTCTGTTCGCATGCTCCAAATGTATTAAATATTTTCGGAATGTATTTCGAATGAGTTTTTGGAGGGAGAGGGACAACGCTAACAAACTTGCATAAAAAAAGGCGGCCCTTTGGGGGAGCCGCCTTTTGGGGAAGATATTTGTTGACGATGGCCGTTTCAAAGAACTTCCTCACGTTGGCCTACGAACAGTGCTGAGTAATCGAGAGTCCAACTGGTAGGCATTGTGATTCGCTATAGCTACATAAACTTCATGAACTTCTCTTTGGCCGCTTCCATGAGTTCTGCTGAGATGGATGTCGCGCCTTGCTCTTTCGCTAACCGTTCAATTTCTTTTTTCGCCATGGGCTGAATGAAATCAGGAATGTTATTGAGACGTTCTTTCGCTTCGGGCGACCATTCCATGCCATCCGTCGAATTCTTGGAATCGTCCATGACTTGTAAGGTAATTTTTTCAAACCCATTTTTTCGCGCATAGGTTTCCACGCTACTGCGGACCATCGGCGCGACAAATGACGGAAGTTTGTCTAACCGTTCTTGCGCATCAGCCGTCCAGGTCAATGGCGGGCCGGCTGGAGCGGAGGTTCCTGCCGCCCCTGACGATCCAAGTCCCATTTGCGCGACCATCGCGGAAAATGGACATCCGCCTTCTGTCGTTTCACCAGCTTGTCCTGGAGCGCCGGACATCGCAGCCGGAGCTGCGGCTGCAGGAGCAGGGGATTCGCCTGCCTGAATCTTCTCATTGAGATAGGCCGCCATTTGACCAGCACCGGCACCGCCTTCTTCTTTCAATCCTCCTCGAGTCATTTCCAATGGAGTCGGGGCCACCGTTCGGCCTCCAAGTTGAACACCAAGTGAACTCACCATTTGCGTCTCACCTGGATTCGTTACCATCGAAAACTTGGCATCACATGAAGGACATTTGAAAAAGACCCCAAGTGACCCTTCGGCCGGCTGCTCAACTTTCTCAAACCCCATATACGTTTCACAATTTAAGCAGACAAATTTCATAAGTTTCCTCTCACATCACCCTGCCAAACGGCTTGCAGGGAATCATTATATTTTTTCAGACAACACCTTTTTATAGTCTAGAAGAGTCTGAACCTTTTGCGCAATCTCCTGATACTGTTGAATCGTCGGGTAGGAATCATCTAAGAGCGGATTCCCTTTATCAAACGTTTTCGCAAATGTACGGTCAAACGGAATTCGGCCTAACAGGGGAATGCCTAGTGCGTCACACATCGTTTCCGTGTCGCCTTCAAACAGCGGGTTTTCTTCTCCACAGGAGGGACAGCGGTATTGGCTCATATTCTCAATGACTCCAAGCACCTCAATGCCCACTTCCTGGGCATAGGCAATTGACTTTTGAACGACATTGGAGGCCACTTCCGACGGGGTCGTCACGACTACAGCACCGGCGAGATCGGAGATCAATCCGGATAACAACGGTGGTTTATCGGCCGCCGCTCCAGGAGGAAGATCAGCCAACAAATAATCTAACTCTCCCCACACAATATCCGAGAGAAACTCCCGAATGACATTCATTTCTGTCATGCCCAACCACACAGGACTCAAATCCATCGGCCCCTTCCATCGAACGGGCGCATTCGTATTAATCAAAAAGTCCATCGACGCCACTTTTATGCCTAACGGACCAATTGGGGGGAAAGCCCCTTCAGGCCCATAGGTCAGCGCCTGTCCACGAATGCCCAACATCTGTGGCACGCATGGCCCATTCAAATCCACATCTACCAAGCCAACACGCTGACCAGATCGAGCCAAGGCAAGCGCCAGATTGACTGTCGTCATGCTCTTCCCGACCCCGCCCTTGCCACTCATGACCACCACTTTATTGCGAATACCCTTTAATCGAGCCTTCACAACCTGCGTTTGCGCTGCAATTTGCTCAACCACACGAGCATCGTCGGTATAGTCGAGTTTATCTAAAATCGCCCTAAGGTTTTGTTCGGATGCCATAAGAAAAACCCCTGAAAAATCAGTTAAATATTGTGAACATTACGAGAACAACAGAAGACGATACCACAGCATTTTTTGGAGCGTCAAACCTGAGACATGACGAACAAGACTGTTGTCGCCCCATATTCCTATCACCAAGATACAGCAAATTATAGACTCACAGATTCCTTAAATGGAGACTGTTGAAGAATGGTGCAGGGGCCAATCGAAAGGGCGATTTCCTGAAATATTCTTGCTGCAGGCTTGTGGATGAGGATGAACTGGTCGTCGCTTCCCAACATCATTCGTATCACATCCCCTGTCTTTCGTTTCCCGTCTCACGTTTTCCGTTTATGATTGATTCCTTTTTTTCGCTCCATCCACTCTTGGTCCATCCGAGGCAGTCAAGAGTTAGAACCTGGAAGGGAAAAGCGGAATAACAGAAACCCCGTTCATTGTAAGGATAGAGCTACATGATTAGATGGTTTGAGAACGAGAACCCAAACTTTTGGATATGAGACAATAAACACTCAAACGAAATAATACAGGTTTTGCCTTAAAGCCCTTCTGACTTCGATCGTCCAAAGGGCTTTTTTATCTTTAACACCCGAAATCCAAGAATCCTCAACCACTAAAAGGAAAGTTATCTAAATAGATACTTCTCGTATCTTATTAGATACAAGAAGTGCATTGTTGAATGATTATGGGATTCGGAAAAGCCTAAGGCTT
>BQIY01000214.1 GCA_021604265.1 Nitrospirales bacterium | reverse complement strand
TGTGAGAAGGAATATTTGTGGTGATGATGCTTGTCTTCTTGTAAAGGTTTTTCCCGCACCCTCCTCTTCTGGAAGGGCCCTGCTATGTTCTATGTCTGTTTGAGTCGTCTGCTGTGCTTTCCTTCAATGTTTAACAATCTGCGAAGTTGGTGCTGTCTCTGCATTGGGGTTTTGGCCTGGGTATCGGTCGGGTTTGCCCAGGTAGGGGGGGGCGCAGAAAAGCAGGAAACTGTCAGAGTCCTGGTGACCTATCATTCGCTGACAGGAAGTACAGAGAAAATGGCGAAAGGAGTGGTAAGCGGAGCCAAGGCTGTTTCTGGGACCGAAGTGATTGTGAAGCGGGTTGGCCAGGTGACAGCCGAAGAATTATTCGGGAGTGATGCGCTCATTATTGGATCCCCAGTCTATTGGTCCAATATGTCAGGAGAAGTGAAAACATTCATTGATAACTGGCAACTCAAGTTTGGGGTGTTTCCTGAATTTAAAATGCAAAATAAAGTCGGCGCAGCCTTTGCGACCGGCGGTCAAGTGTCGAGCGGCAAGGAAGTGACGATGCTGACTATTCTGGCGGCGATGTTGGGAAACAAGATGATCGTGGTGAGTGAGGGGGGTGCCTTTGGTGCCTCAGCGACAACGGAAGGCGACAGCCCCGGGATTGATCAGCATGAGTTGGCTGATGCGAAGACGTTAGGGAAACGAGTAGCCGAAGTCGCATGGATGATCAAGCGAGGGACGTCAGGAGTCGCCGAGGAGTGACCGTTCATGCGTGAGTGAGGGCCAATGGGAGTCTGAAAAGACGCGTGACGATTGTCCTGCCTGTCCCGCCCAGCCTCATATTTACATCCCATAGTAATCGATCATGAACACGACCATTGTTCATATTTTCTTTCTTACGTCTTCGTCACGATTTGTCCTTAAAGAATACCCTCGGAAATTTTTAACGTTGTTGTTTGTGAGTTTCGAGCTGTCTCGCGGTTGTCGCTCCGTCGTGTCAAGGCGGTAAGGTTGGTATCATGATTCCACGTTGTTGATATGTGGGCTGTGCGCATGATGGGAACGCAGAGACATGAGAAAGCGATTTAAGGGGAAAGGTCGTGTGGGGACCCAAGCGAATCTGTCTGGAGCGATAAAAGGCAGGCGTTCGGTCAAAGAACAGGCGAAGAAACAAGCCAAACGACGAGATGTGTTCCATACTCAGTGGCAACACCTCTATGACCAGTGTCTTGATTCGGGAAGCCGTACCCGTTTACTGGCATTACGTGAACAGTTCGATCGTCAGAAGCGTGGTGTCTCAGAGCCAGCTCAGGTCGAAACAGAGGTTGCCCTGTTCATGCAAGAGGCTGGGTTTTCAGTGGCTTTTCTTGAAGAGTCTCAAACGCGTACGGCAGACTTAGAATGTTATCTTGATAACGACCGATTATTTGTTGAAATCACCGCGATTGTGCCGAGTCCTTCACCCCGGCGTGATTCGTGGATGGCCGTCTCTCGAGAAAATGATGAAGCTCGGTTTCAAGATGACTTGCATCAAGATATTTTGGTTCGCCGACTCATTGCCCGAATGGCAGAAAAATCCCGACAACTCAATCGGTATTGTGCCCCAGTGCTTCTCGCTATTACCGTTCCGACGATTGAGTGGTTGGGAGAGGAGAAGTACGGTCAGGAACACGTCGATCTTCAGCGGCTGGCCGGATTGCTGAGTTCCGCGCTCGTGACGATTCCGCAATTGAGTGCTGTGTTACTCACCTGCTGGAATCTTTCGGCCAAGCCTGCGCGATCCAATATTCGGTTACATAATGCTACTTGGGTTGCTCGATCCGAAGCGGAGACGGTTTTGCCTCGACTTCGCTTGTTGGTGACGAATACTTCTGGAGCTTATCGCTTGGGAGAAAAAGAGGTTCTGGCGTTAAAGACTGTGCTCTAGCTCGAGGAATGGTGTCGTGCAGTCAAAATCCGTTTATGGGAGAGAGGCCTGCAGTTCTTCGAGACTTTTGATGACCATGAGGTCGCCGTTTTCTGTCGCCACACCTATTCCCTTCGTGCAAACTTCACCGCATCGCTCGAAGTCCTGTGTTTTTTGAAGAGCTTGTGCGAGGGCCATATAGGCCGCAGAATATGTCGGTTTCACCTCGATACAGCTCTCGAGAGCTGAAATGGCTTCCGGCCAATTTTCATCTCCGATATAGGCCTTGCCGAGGCCAAACCAGAGAGTCTCATCTTTGGGATCCATTTTGAGAACTTTTTTAAATTGCTCGATTTTAGGGTTGGGCATAAGGTGTATTGGCTAAAAAAGTTATTGGTTGATTTAGGAGATGATTGGAAACGTATCATGGGATCGTTCTCGTTGTCTAACCTACAGGCCTATGGTACGATCTGCCGATTGTTCCCTCCTGACTCACGTCACTTTTCTCCACACGATTTGTCCAATACGAGGTCTTGTGCGAGTGTATTTTTTCGTGATGAAATAGAGGTATGTGTTGGTTTGAATTCTAACGGATAAGGTCTTGCGATGGGAAAAGTCGGGTTTGTTTCTGAAACAGCGTACTTGGAGCATGAGATGGGGCATGGCCATCCGGAGTCACCCGACCGGTTGCGAGCCATAGAGGCTCGTCTTTCGTCGACAGGAACGATTGATCAGTTAATACCGATTGAGGCAAAACCGGCAAAAAAAGAGTGGATTGAGCAGGTCCATGAGTCGTCGTATGTGCGAAAACTTGAGTCGAAATCACCGAGTTCAGGATATGCGTCGCTGGATGCAGATACCACACTCTGTCCTGCTTCACTGTCTGCCGCCTACTTGGCTGCGGGCGGAGCGCTGGCTGCAGCCGATGCGGTCATGTCTCAACAGGTCGATCATGTGTTTTGTGCCGTTCGGCCTCCTGGGCATCATGCTGAAGCTGACCGGGCTATGGGATTTTGTTTGTTGAACAATGTGGCAATAGTCGCAAAATATCTTCAGGAGCATCATGGTCTTGAGCGTGTGTTGATTGTGGACTGGGACGTACATCATGGCAACGGCACGCAACATACTTTTTATGATGACCCTTCCGTCCTGTTCTTCAGCACGCATCAATTTCCGCATTATCCTGGCACCGGTAGATCGACGGAGACTGGTCGAGGTGATGGGAATGGACTCACGGTGAACGTTCCGATGTCGGGTGGTCAAGGTGATGAAGAATATCGTGAAGTGTTTCAACAGGTGCTCATTCCGGCTGCTGAGCAGTTTAAGCCTGATTTCATCCTCATTTCTGCAGGATTCGACGCTCATCGTGATGATCCGTTGGCGAGTATGAATCTGACCGAGGACGGATATGCGACTCTCACCAGGATTGTGCTTGATATTGCCGCCCAACATGCGTCGGGCCGGGTCATTTCGTGTTTAGAAGGTGGTTATCATTTGCAGGCATTGGCGCAATCGGTTGATCAGCATCTACTCACGATGGTAGAGGCATGAAGATGAATCGACGGCGTTCCTGGCGTAGGCCAGTCTTATTCCTCCTTACCATCTTTATTGGGGTGTTGGTGTATGTCTTTTATACCGAATTTCGTCCAACCGTGATTTTTGGTCTTCGTGATGATTACGCACGAGCGATTCCGTTTCAAAAAGTGCCTGTGGGATTAAATAGTTTAAAAGCGGAAGATTGTGGCTCGTGTCATAAGGAAATTTATGAAGAATGGAAGAGCAGTATTCATGCACATGCCTATGACGATTCATTTTTTCAGGCCTATTGGACTAAAGATGATCATGTCTTTGTGTGTTTGAATTGCCATGCGCCTTTGGAAAATCAGCAACCGATGTTGATTCAAGATATTCCGAATAATCGGGTTGAACGGGCGACGCAAATTCCGAATCACCGTTATGATAAGGGGTTTGAGCGTGAAGGGGTCACGTGTGCCGCCTGTCATGTTCGTGACGGGGTGATCCATGGTCCGTTTGGAGATTCCGTTGCTCCGCATCCCACAAAATTTGACCCCGCATTTCGTACGACTGAAATGTGCCATCGATGTCATAGTGTCGTGTCAGGACCTTTTCAGTTCTACAATGGCGGCCCCTGCGGAACGTATACGGAATTTGAGGGTGAATTCTTTATGAAGGAAAAAGGGTTAATCTGCCAGAGTTGTCATATGCCTGAGGTCACGAGACCTGTGGCAAAAGGCGGTCCCATACGGCATGGGCGACGACATCTGTGGCGAGGCGGGCATGATCCGGAGATGATTAAACGGGCAATTGCGGTGCAAGTGGCAGCTGATCCGCCGCAGCCGGTCCCTGGAGAGAACATTGATTTTACCTTGACTCTGATTAATGCCGGAGCAGGACACAAAATCCCAACTGGAGATCCTGATCGGCATTTTTCTGTTGAATTCTTAATTCTGGATAGTGAAGGTAATGTGGTTCAACATCAAGCTGAGACCATGGGGCGCTGGATACTCTGGCAACCGGTTATTTGGGAAGTCTATGATAATCGTCTCTTACCGCTGGCCAGCCGAGATTATCAATTTGACTATGATTTACCGGAAACGGCAACGGACTGGAAGGTTCAGGTGAAGATTCGCTACCATATCCTGACGGACGGGCAGCATGAAATGTTGCGCGAGAGCTACGGCTTAACAGGGAATGACCCCTATGTATTTACCATCTATGAACGGGATTTCCCATTGGATGAAACCTTGTCTGTCGCATTGGATGCTCAGCCTGTCGATCCTCGGTTGGGATGTGCCAAGCCAACAGAAGCCGAAACAGTAGGATAACCGTATCGTGTTCATGAAGGAGACCCCATGATTGAAGATTTTTTAATTGACACAGAAACCTTGTCGCAAAACCTGGGGCGAGAGGGTCTGGTGATTATTGATGTGCGTGGTCCGGCCGCCTATTCATCCCATATTCCTGGTGCCGTTCACAGTACGTGGCATGAGTATAGTGATCCGCAAGCGGTGGCGAAAGGTTTGTTAAATCCAGATAGCAATGCGATTGAACGGCGGCTGCAGGCATTAGGGATCAACCAGAAGAGTGATATCGTCATCTACTCTAATCCATTTGATAATTGGGGTGATGAGGGCCGAATGTATTGGATGCTTCAATACTTGGGGCATCAAAGTGTTCGTATTCTCGATGGGGGATGGGTCAAATGGGTAGCCGAGCAACGACCCTATGAACATCAAATGGTGAAACTGCCAACCGGCGACTTTACGGTGACAGTCAGACCGGAG
>BQIY01000213.1 GCA_021604265.1 Nitrospirales bacterium | reverse complement strand
ACTGTCGTATGACGATGTCGTCATCGATCCCGTCCTGCCAAAACAACTGGATGGATTACAATTTACTTTTGCCATCAATGAAAAACCCATCACCGTGATCTACTCCATTGCCAGTGATGCACCGGCGATGGTGCAAACAGTCACCATCAATGGAATCGAAACGGAATTTAAACGCGATCACAATCCCTACCGCCCCGGTGGGGTTCGAATCCCACGCACCGACGTTTACCCCCTAATGACTGACGGCATCAATCACATTCTCGTCAGCATAGGCTAAAGCGAGTTCCCAAAAAAGCTGCCGGCGATGGGGTTATCGTCACGGCAGAGTCCACCGTTTGAATTGGCTCAATCCAAATCTTTACTAACCAAAACAGACGCCGTTTCCAAATTCGTTCCTACGTTCATACCCCCCATTTGGGGGGAGTTGGGTCGAATAGGATTACCCCCTCTTGATTCTTAACTAACGTGTCCAGGAAACCGGGGGATGACCACATACTTCAAGCTGTTTGTCAGGAGTTTATAGAGATGCCGTTTAGTTAGTGACGTATTACTTCAGTGAAGGAAAGTCTCTTCATCTGCATCTCTCCAGAAGGGGCTGTCAGAATATATACTCCGTCTGAGTAGGACTTGTTGTCTGCAAGAACCTCAACAATACGATCCGCAACATCGGTTGCACGTAGAATGCCCACTCCATCATTGAACTGTTCTGCTCGCCGCTTCTTATACCGGGCGAATACTTCAGCCAAGCCGATATTGTCCATCTGACTAGATGAAGTGACATCCGCGAATGCTGCATCATCACACCGGATAAAGACATCTTCGTAGAGATTCGCTTCCCGCGTCCGAACGTAATCGAAGAATTCGGGCGAGCCATTCTCTTTTGAAACCCAATGGTTTCGATGGAGCATATGGGTGTCTATGGGGCCCGGTGCTAAGTAAATCAAACGATTCACTTCTAGGCCACGGAGTAACGAAAGGCACAAATTAAGTCCGAACGCCTTCGTTGCCGCATAAATTGATCGGCCTCCCGTTGCTGCCAATCCATGCAACGATCCCACGTCAACGATGGTAAGTTCCTTGGAGCTATTGAATTTGAGCATATGGTTCACGCTCAACACTGAATTAAGCAATTCAATTTTCCCACAGACGTTGCCCCCAACAAGTCGTTTCCGTGCTTCAATGGAAGTTTCAACCAGCGGGCCAGAATCGTAAACGCCAGCGGCAAGAATGGCGATTCCAACGCCGGGAAATCCAAGTTCCGTTTGAGTGCGAAGGATCCCAGAGTGTAGATCGTGTGCGAGACGCTCGTATGAATTATTGGGATTTAACGGATTCAGGTCGAGTTCAATCAAACGAGCTTTCCCAAGTTCATTAAGAATCGGATTGGTCTGATTGTCAAAAGCAACAATTGGCGATTCACTATACCTTTTGCGCAGGCCACCAAGTAGAGATGATCCTAAAGAATTAGGCGCGGTCCCACTAAGAAAAATGGCTGGATGACCGTGCATTTCCAAGATTACCCCTTCCTCAGTTAAACGATTACAGCCGAGAAAACACTAAATAGGGAAAATTCGCTATACGGTAAAGAACGCAGAATTCGCTCGGCACTACCAAAAACCAGAGTATCCAGTTTGAGGTTTGTCTTTATTAGGAAACGGCAGCGTAAATTGCATAGAAGAATCCCAAACTAAATGCTGCAATCGCGGTGCGATACAGAAAACGGAAAACCTTGGAGTATTTCCATTCTCCATTTTTGGATTCCTCTACATGGGAGACAATGCGTAGGGTATCTATTTCCAGAGACTCTGCCAATTCATCCTGCAATGGCTTCATTGCATCTTCAGCAGCCTTGATCAATGATCGAATGCGATGCTCCAGCTGTAAGAAGAAATACGAAATAAGAACTGACAAAAGTGCTACGCAGGCAGCCAAGAGGTGCAACTCTTCCTTTATTGCTGTGACAAATGCCGCCAATAGAAATGCAGTAGCAATCAGAAAAAAATTTACTGTTTGCAATCTTTGTGTTGCATGAAGCGAGAAATAAGCCCACGCGTGGTCCAAGGCAACCTTAGCCTTACCACTGTCGTATTCGGAATCCGTGGCCATAAACACTCCTAATGGAATTAAGTCAGTTTAAATGAGCTTACTTCCGATTTCGGATTTACTCTTTATCTTTTGGCAGAACCCTCTTCTTCTCTAACTCCCCCAAGTAATGCTCGCAGGCCTCAAAGAATAACTACTTCCACGTTTTTCCTTAAATCGCCGCGGCAATTTTCATTCTTCGCATAAGGTTCCACGGTACCCCTGTAGCAGCCACGCCCCTGCTGGTTCTGGTCCTTCTTTGCTCTTAACCATAACTGCAAACCTAGCAAAGTCATAAAGACACATCAGGAAATATATGACATCTGTAGATATACTAAAATATCTTACTACTGTATACACTTTAATTATTGCCTTCAGATACTGAAAGGAGGTGAAGACATGAAGTCGGACCGAGTGCCGTTGACCCCTCCCCTTCCATTGCAATGGAAATTGAATGAGATGAAACGGCTGGGCTTCATGGCAAGTGGGTACAAATAAGGGGTTAGGTTAGGTTACGTTATTTATAACATAGTGTCGGTAATGCCCTACATCATGGGTCAAGGTCATGCCGTCTTGAGAAGGTAGATGGGCAAGGAATCCCCGGAAGGAAATTACGACGCAAGATGGGTATCTAATGGTGTCAGCACCGAGACGATTATTGTTTGGTAGTCACCATCAGAAAACTTGAGAACCGAATATTGTGTGGGTGAGTTTAAACACGACTCAGATATAGACGTGTAAAGAAAAAACAAGGACGCCTCTTAAACGATTCAGCCCATGAAACGTCATATCATGAAACACGCAACCTGACTCCCTGGACTGACCCCCTGAACAAAACGGCTGGGGAGTGGACGATTTTAGAACTTTTCGGGTGGAGCTGCCGGGACCAGAGTTCTTTAAATTTCTATCTTCCTAGTTTCATGAGGGAAGGTTTTTTTGACCCCCCAAAGCCCTTTTTGCGTAATCATTTCACTTCAATGAAAATGGTGTTTTAGGGTTCTTGGTGGCCCAAACTAAGAGAGCAGCTGACTCTTAAGCAGCGGGCCGCAGGTTCGCCCCCTGTACGACCCACCATCTTTAGATAGGATTAATCTTCCCCCGGTTTTGTGGGCACGTCAAAAAGTATGGATAATATACTTCAGGAGGTGTCTATGGGCAGAACACGAAGAAGTTTTTCTCAGGAGTTTAAAGTCGAAGCGGTTCGGCTGGTGACCGAAAAGAACTGTAGCGTCGCTCAAGTGGCTCGAGATTTGGGGATTCGGGATACGATGTTAGGACGGTGGAAGCAGGAATTAGCTCGGAGCCCGACGACGGCCTTTCCAGGACAAGGGCACGGACTCCCCGACAAGGAGGAGCTGCGCCAACTGCGACGGGAGAATGAACGGTTACGGATGGAACGAGACATCTTAAAAAAAGCGGCGGCTCTCTTCTCAAAGGATTCCCTATGAGGTATGCGTTTATTCGGAATCATCGAGAAGCATTTCCCGTGACCCTGCTCTGCCAGGTCCTGGAGGTGGGCACCAGTGGGTTCTATGCCTGGCTGCGACGCCCCGAGAGTGTACGAACCCGAGCGAACCGGCGATTACTCGTGGAGATTCAAGCGGTGCATCAACGAAGTCGTCAGGCCTATGGTAGTCCGCGTGTGCATGCCGACTTGAAGGCCGAGGGCCAGACCTGTGGCAAGCACCGCGTCGCACAGCTGATGCGCAGGCATGGAATTGTTTCCCGCCATAAGAAGAAGTTTCGGGCAACGACCAACTCGCAGCATCCCCATCCCGTGGCCCCGAATCTCTTGAACCGTCAATTTACCGTGTCGGCCGCCAATCGCTGGTGGGTCTCAGACATCACGTATATCCCCACTCAAGAGGGCTGGCTGTATTTGGCCGTCACCCTAGATTTGTATCATCGGAAAGTCGTGGGCTGGGCGATGGACCAGTGGATGACTCAACAGTTGGTGCTTGCCGCCTTCACGATGGCGACCACAAACAGTCGACCGGGGACTGGGTTGAGCCATCATTCCGATCAGGGCGTCCAGTACGCCTGTCAAGCGTTTCAGGCCGTCCTGAAAGCTGCGGGGATCCAATGCAGTATGAGTCGAAGAGGGAATTGCTGGGACAACGCCGTAGCAGAAAGCTTCTTCCACTCTCTGAAAGTGGAACTCATTCATGGCAGAAACTATCTCACACGTCAGGAGGCTCGGATCGAGATCTTTGACTATATCGAAGTGTTTTACAATCGGCAGCGACGCCATTCTGCTCTCGGCTATTTGACTCCGGCCGAGTGTGAGAAGCTGGCTATCGCGGCTTAACCAGGTGTCCACGAAACCAGGGGAAGATCAGATGATGTTGAGATGCTCCTATGTTGAAAGGAGAGATCAGGGAAGTAGAATGCCCCAAAAGTTCTTTTCATATCTTCATTTCCTAGGTCGTCTGCGCCAGTACCCCGTTCGGGGAAAAACCTGTTATAAACCTGCTTCTGGGAATTGGGCGCTTTCTTTTTGCCTTCTTAAAATAGTGAAACAACCGCTCGATAATGTGATGCACAAGATTATGGGGTTGGTTCGGGAGCATCAAGAAAGCCTGTAGGGCTTCCTGAAAGGATTGGGTCGGCTAGGTATGTGTCATTGCAAGGCCTGACCCTCTGCCCTCAATACTATCCATTTTTCTATTGCCGCGTTGATAAAAGTTCTTTCGCCGTCATGAAGTTTTTGGGTGGGGTAAAGCTATCCTTCACCTGTGCAAGGTCATACTGCTTTTGTAGGTTCACCCAAAACTCCGCACTGTTTCCAAAGAACAGGGAAAGCCTCAAGGCGGTATCAGGCGTAATAGACCTGTCACCGTTGACAATGGCATTTATGCGGGTCTTAGGAATGTCCGTTGCCTTCGCAAGGGCATATTGTGAAATTGCCATCTCATCAAGAAATTCCTCTTGTAGGATAATGCCGGGGTGTTCTACTGGTATCTTTCTCATGTTCTCCTCCTAGAGCTTGTCATGATAGTCGCCAAATTCAACATTCAAAGCATTCCCATTCTCCCAGATAAACCATATCCGGTATTGTTCTGTTACCCGGATCGAATGATAGTTGCCCCACTTGTCTTTCATTTTATCCAGCCTGTTGCTGGGCG
>BQIY01000212.1 GCA_021604265.1 Nitrospirales bacterium | reverse complement strand
AGCATCATTCGATGCTAAGACGCCCCGCATCCCACGTGGATGAAGGCATAGTCCGGCCCACGCTGAAAAGCATGGAACATCCGTCCCCTCACCTCCACCAATCGGCCTCTGGGTCCCACGATCCAGAGGCCATTTTTTTTGTCCAGCCCGCCTCCTACAATGACACGGAAAATTTCATGACTTACCTAACTGTAAAAACACTGTCACCCCTTGATGCAGGCTATCTCGCAGGAATAATCGATGGAGAAGGCACCATCACCCTCACGCAAAGAAATCAAAATAAACAGCGAGGTTTGGTCGTAACGGTTAGCAGTACGGAAATGAGCATTCTCAAGCATATCCAAGGAATCACTGGAGTAGGAAAAATCACCAACAAACGAGTTACCAAAGCCAACCACACCCCCAGCTTCACCTACCAAGTCGCCAATCGCCAGGCCCTGGACATCCTAAAACAAATTGCAGCCCACCTTAAATCATATAAAGCCGATCGTGCCCGCTTAGCCCTTCAAGACTATACCCGACTCACACCAAGAAATGGCCGATACTCACCCGTGCAGCTTCAAGAACGAACCCGGTTTATTGAAAAATTTTTGACCATACGAGCAAATACTGTAAGAGCATTGCCCAGGGAATAAAATTTTTCCCAGTGGCGCCCCCATTCTTCTTCATCCGTCTTCCTACCCAATTCCCCTTGTCCATGTTGAAAAGAATTCCCTAAATTTGATGGAAACAGACCAAACAAATGGTATATTTCACCAAATCTTTCATAAGGATACAGCGTTGACGCACTGACATAACAGGAGATGGAAGGGTAGACGCCAAAGGCTGTGATTTCGTCAACGATACTGTCGCTGAACAGGCCGCCAGCTTTGCGATTTCGATTTAGGCACTTATTATAGCTATAACAGGTGCTACTGTCGGAAAAGTGGGACTACTGTCAGATAGCACTCGGAAATACTATTTGAATCAGGGGGTCGGTTTGTTCAAAAGCAAGAATGGTGCACCGGTCGAAAGATATTTGTTCCCATTTTTTCAAGAAGGGGTTGCGCAGACTCAGGTGATAAATCTGGCAGGGGGTGCGGCACAGCCTAATATTAGGGGTGGCAAGATCGAATCAATTCAACTGTTAATTCCAGACAGAAAAATCTTTGCCCTTTATTTGGAAATAACGAAGGCTGCGTTCCGGCAGAGTCAAACCCTACTCGACCAAAATAGAAAATTGGTCCAATCTCGCGACTTGCTTTTGCCGCGCTTGATGAGCGGAGAATTGCTGGCATGAGCATTTCTCGCTTATCAAAGATCCGGAACCACAGGGTATTCCAGAATTTTGTCTGGCCAATTGAATTACCCGCCTTTGCGCAATTCAATGTTATCTACGGCTGGAATGGCACCGGAAAGACCACGCTCTCATCACTTTTTGCGCATTTACAAGACGGTCGTGCGATTACCCAAGGCGAGGTGGATTTCGAATTGGACAGCGGCGGCAAGATTTCCGGTGCCGACATTCCCAATACCACCCTCCCAACTGTGCGGGTATTCAACAGGGATTTCGTTGCCAAAACCATTGATTCCATCAGCCAGAGTAATGTTGCTCCGATCTACTTCCTGGGCACGGAGAGTTTCGATCAGCAGAAGCAGGTTGAAGGGTTAAAGGCTGAACTCAAAACCGCGCACGAGGCGGTGACGAAAGCTGAAAGCGCTAAACGCAGTGCCGACAAGGCACTCGATGATTTTTGTATCGAAAAGGGAAAACTCATCAGAGAAGCATTGCTGGGTTCTGCTCAACACGCCAATTATGACAAACGCCGCTTCAGGGAAACTATTACCAAACTAAAAGGTAAGTCGCCATAACCAGGGGCACTCTCCGATGAACAAAAAAAGAGCCTGCGAAAGAAAAAGGAGTTGCAAGCCAAGTTATCCATTTCTCCGGTCTCTGTAACGACGCCTGATATGGAAACTCTGCGTTCAAAAACATCGGCTTTGCTTGAAAGGCCAATCGTGTCCCAGGTTATTGATAATTTGGCGAGGGATCCTGCGGTGGGTGCCTGGGTTCAGCAGGGGCTCTCCCTTCACAAGGGCGACCGCGCGACCGACACCTGTCGGTTTTGTGGGAACGAATTATCCGCCCACCGCCGATCAGAACTTGAGGCGCACTTCAACGATGCCTTCGCATCTTTCCTGCGGGATATCCAACAAGCTGTCAGTGATTTTGAACACCAGCAAAAGACCCTGGCTGGCGTAACGTTTCCGGATGAATCCCGTTTTTATGATCATCTGGCAGGGGAAATTCAGTCCGCCGTAGCAACCGCAAGAAAAACAATTGAGTCTGTCAAGCAGATGCTAGGTCGCTTCAAGGAAGCTTTGGAAGGTAAAAAGGCAACACCCTTTGAGGCGCTTACCCTCGAAGATACTGAATCCACCGAAAGCTCTGACGGCAGCTCACTGCAAAACGTCATTGATGCGGTGAACGCCGTCATCGCCAAACATGAAACAACAACCAGCAATCTGACTGATGAAATCAGTCAGGCCTGTCAGGCACTTGAGCAGGACTACGTACTGGAAGCACTGCCAAAGTTCGATGAGTTGAATAAATCGGCAATAGAGGCCGAAACAACGCTTTCTACCGCCAAGCAAAAGCCCACAGAACTGACAAATCGGATCAGCACAATCGAGCGAGAAATTGTTGAGCATCGACGGCCCGCAGAGGAACTCAATCAAGAACTGCGGGCATATCTTGGTCGTGATGAATTGCAGTTTGAGGTCAAGGATACCGGCTATGCACTCACCCGAGGGGGTCAGCACGCTTTACATTTGAGCGAGGGGGAGCGTACCGCGATTGCGTTTCTATACTTTCTTAAGTCGCTGGAGGACAAAGCCTTTGAACTTTCGAAAGGCATTGTAGTGATTGATGACCCAGTATCCAGCCTCGATGCTAATGCACTTTTCTCCGCCTTTGGCTATATGAAAGAACGGACAAAAGCATGCCATCAGCTAATCATTCTCACCCACAACTTCGCGTTCTTCCGTCAGGTCGAGAACTGGTTCTTCCATCTGAATAGTCGAAAGAGAAGGCGAGCAAATGCAAAAGCCCGATTTTATTCTTTGTCGGCCACTGTTACGGATGGGGAACGTTTTTCTTCACTTTCAGCAATGGACCGATTGCTAGAGGATTATGAGTCGGAATATCACTTTTTGTTCAAGCAAGTACATGACGTAGCTAATATCGTTCCGCCTGCTGTGGAATTAGTGCAGTACTACGGGCTACCTAATATTGCGCGCCGATTGATTGAGACATTTCTGGCATACCGCTTTCCTGACTGTGGCGGCGACCTTAGCAAAAGGATGGAACGCGCCGATTTCGATACAGCAAAGAAAACACGGATTCTCAGGCTACTGAACACTTATTCGCATTCCGGAGGAATCAGCGATCCCGAGCATGATCCATCCGTACTCGCTGAAACCCAGGAAGTGATGAAGGTGATTCTGGAGCTCATGAAAGAAGTGGATAAAGTCCACTACAATGGCATGATGAAGCTCATGGAGTCTGGAGGAATTGAGGAATGATTTTCACCGAAGACACCCTCGTCCAGCAAACCACCGCCGACTACCTGGAGCAGCAGCCCGGTTGATAGTCGGAATTCGTCAGGAATTATGCGATTGTTGGGTAAAAATGGCACTGTGATACTCTAACCCCATGAACACGAAGGCCAAAAGATGCAACAAATGAGAAGAGAACAAGTGATAACGATGCTGGAGGAGCACAAGGCGACCCTGTGTGAACGCTTCGGTGTCACCGATCTCGCCCTGTTCGGCTCAATGGCTCGGGATACGGCTGACGAGGGCCGCGATGTCGATATTTTGGTCTCATTCGATGGGCCGGCCAACTCGAAGCGATATTTCGGGGTGCAGTTTTATCTAGAGGATCTACTGGGATGTCCGGTAGATCTGGTAACAGACAAGGCGCTACGCCCGGAGCTGCGCCCGTATGTGGAAAAGGATGCGATCCATGTCTGATTCGCGTGGCCCGCAGAGGGAATGGCGTTTCTATCTTCAGGACATGATTGGTTTTGCGGAGTTTAAGCTGGTGCAGGGACTGGATGACGAAGCCCACCGCGCCATGCGCGAAGGCCTGGACGAGGAATCCCTGGCTATCTTCGACCTGCTGAACAAGCCGGACCTGAAGCCATCAGACATTCAGCGTATCAAGGCAATGGCCACGCAGTTACTGGCCCGGTTGAAGGAAGAGAAGCTGCGGGTAGACCAGTGGCGCGAGAAGGAAGCCACCCGGGATGCCGTGCGCCAGGCGATCCATGATTTTCTCTGGAGCGAGGCTACCGGCCTCCCCGTGAATTGCTTTGCCGAACAGGATGTGGAGGTCAAGGCGGAAGAAGTCTTCCGCCATATCTATAGTGCCTATCCCACCGTGCCTTCGCCGTATTTCAGCGCACAGGCCGCAATGTGACCGGGGATACCCACTAGAAAGCCCTCGATTTAGTTCGCAAGTTTCCCCGCGAACATCGGCTGTTAAATCTCGAAGAGCTTGGTGAGATTTTTCCCAGAAAAAGGGAGGGTGGCCCCATCCCAAAAACGATGAGAGAAGGACCCGGAATGTGTTTTTCTCAGGGCTCCTTTCATCGACATTGGTCATTCCCTATTTTCGTTGCCAGGACATTCACGATCGGTCTTTCCCCGGCTCTATTCTTTCTCTCCTTTGTCACCAGTCGGATCAGTTTGATCTCTTCGCTTTTTTGTGATCCGCTCTCTAGTCCTTTAGACTTATTTTTGTTCAACTTTTTACTCGCAGCTAGTGGTTATTCATGAAAACAGATGAAGTGAAAACCATACTCGATGGAGGGCAACCCATACAGTGGTGATGCATGAGAATTCAAAAGAACTTTTCTAATGATACTGTTAGGCAAGTCTTTGTATTTTAATAGATTTTCGTGCATTTTTTTTATCCTTTTCTGGTCGTAATTTTACTTTTGGTGAAATTATTAGAAATTCTTCATAAATTCACCAGGCTATACAGTTACATTTCATCAACAAAAACAATCATGTTATTCGGATGAATTTTCCATAATTCAGGGGAATGATTTTTGCTCATTCAGGCAGTCCTGTGGGTAGTTAGAGTTCTTCTCCCAAGATGATGATTCAAGGGAGATCGTGGTTAACCTTTATTAATTTTGGAGGGCTGAATCATGGTTAAATTAT
>BQIY01000211.1 GCA_021604265.1 Nitrospirales bacterium | reverse complement strand
TCACGCTATAGCATTCAAGTCTCTGAAAAAGCTGCCGCCCAGGCGATTCCCATCATCGGCGCAGCGGGCGGTGCAACAATCAACCTCTTGTTCATTAATCATTTCCAAGACCTTGCACGCGGGCACTTTACGGTCAGACGGTTGGAACGAATTTACGGGCCCGTACCGGTCAAAGCCGCCTATGAAGCCATTGGAAATGCTGAGCAAGCCACCGATAATCAAGCTGAATCATATTCCTCCGCTTCCACTCGCTAGAGCTTCTCGATTATTCGAGGCGTCATCTCCGACACGTCTACATGTGCCCCTATCCAAACATCTTATTTGCATCAGAAGTGCTTCCTGCTGGTGAATAATTGGCAGGAAAGTTATCTGCACCTGAATTATGTACCAAAAGCTGCAATCCATGGGTCTTGATTCAAAACCCACAGATAAAAAAATGTCCCGAGCCATCCGTGATATACGCCAAGAATCCAAAGATTCCGATGCTGGAGATAGCTGGGTATAAAGACACACCCCAAGGACCACGTCGCCAGCATCAACCACCATTCCGGAACATGAACAACCGAGAACAAACAGGCTCCAAGAAGCACAACACCCCAGGAGCTCACCTTGGGAAATAGTTTCACGATATTCGACACACCCAACGCCTGAACGAGAAATTGCTGAAGGACACCCCAGATCGGATACAGCAGCAATAGCACAGGAATGTGCGTACTCCAGAGCTCGCGCCCGTCGCTGAATGCCAACACCAACATACCCACCATCGCTATGATAAACACGATAGTGGGCCATATCAGTGCGGCCTTCAGATTATCAGTTCGAAACCCCCATCTTCTCCAATGATCAGGGCTTTGCCAAACCCGCCATCCGACATAGGTCATCCAACTTATGCTCGCCAGAACGATAAAGAGCCCTTTGGCTCCTAATTCTTGAAAAACAAGATGCAACAACCCTGTGAAGACCACGGCTCCCAATTCGAACCCTGATGACCTACGTGATGTGACAACCGTTTCCATTACATGAACCCTATACGAACCCCAATACGTGCCAGCCGGGCATATCAACTCACTCAGCGCGATGACTCACCTCAAACATGCAGAAGGTAAGACCCGCTTGAATGTACTGGTCATGATTGACGTTGTCTATCACGTAGTGGATACCAACATTGTACAAGTCATCACTTTATCGTTTCGGCATCGCTGAAACGACTACAGTCAGGAAGATATCTTCCTACTCTCCATTTTGTTAGCGATTACATTCAAGAACATCTTCATTCATAAAAATATCCAAAATAAATCGTCTGGTCTAACTCATTTGCAAGATAGATATTATGACGCATAATCCATGGTACAGGATTCCAGGGAGTATCTGGATGATACGGTGTTCCAAGATCACCCCATGCACCATTTTCCGTAGGCAGTTGGGAAACGTAGTCGTAATCCGGGAAGGTGTTATACACCACGGCCGTGATACCGCCAGCCATCCCAGGAGGGGCTGCACATTCAGCGATTTCGCTGCCAAAGACATTGAGAACCACCAGTCTATTTTGTGCCGTATCGCTGGCGACGTAGGACCACGGGGCTGCCGTGAGACCTTGAATATTGGTCCCCAGTGACACGTTGACACTTCCCAACACAACACCGTTGTTGGCGACGGCCTCGAGAACAGTGCCATCCGTTCGAACAAAATATAGCCCATTGTGCGCCAGGGCCATTCCCCGTCGCGCAGGAACTGTAATCGTATCGGTATGATTGCCGGTGTCGGGATCAATGCCAATGATCGTATCCTGGTTCGTGGTGGATTGGACAGCCCAAATAATGTTCCGAAACCGTCCATAGGTCATGCCACTAATAACGTCCTGATCGAGAGGGGTTTCAAATCGTGCAGCTTCTTTTGAGACGGACAGATGCAAATAGAGTAAGACGATTTCATCTTCATATGATGTCTGGGTTAAAAACGCTAAATAGGGATCGTTATTCCGGCGGCAGATAGTTAGCGCACTTCCAGTACCAGTCGTCGTAACCGGATAGGGGTATGACCCGACTTGATAAAATTGTAGTGGTGTAGGCGGCATGGTCGACTCCTTTCCTATTGAATAGACCGTTAGATCCAAAGAGAAATCACGGCACGATGCATGGAACGACTCCCCTGATATTCGTCCCATTCAAATGGACGTTCCGCAATCGCGCCTTAACGAGACATTTCCACTTGTCGTTTTTATCTTTTCGCCCTTCCAGACGAATCCGATAATGGTGATCCTCTTGCAGATTGGGGATCACGTAAAAATTGTTTTCAAACTTTCGAACCTTTTGATTTTCATCACAGGCATTGGTAAACGTATCGCCCCAATCCTTCCAACAGATCTTCCATTTGTCGTATTTATCGGGTTGAACACTCCAGCTTACTTTGATGTTGCAAGTGCCATTATCGAAATCACAGGAGTGCCCGCCTTCAAACCCATCTAGGCCAGTCGTAAGCCAAACCGACAAAGGTCCCTTTTCATTATGAGGTGGTTCGTATGGCTCACTGTCACGGTCCTGTTGAAGACCATCCGGACAATCGGGATCAGCCGAACAAGCGTTTACATTACAATAGCCATCCTTCCCGCACGGCGGCGGGCCGTCTAGAGAATCAAGGGCCACAAGCCGTATCGGCAGATGGCTTTGCGACACGACCGTGGCATGCCTGTTTTCCAACTTTCCCCTCTCATGAATCTTTCTACTTCCGTCACTCTGCATGTCTCCATACCCCCCTACCGGAACACAGAGTCCAATCACGAAGGCAAAAATCATAAGGGTTCTGATTCGACCGTATAAATTTTTCATCTCCCTCGTTCCTTTGTCTTGAATTGATCATGATTTCCTCCGAACCAAGAGAGAGGCCCTGTCTCTTCACAGGTCCTTGCAGCACAACAGACTGGTCGTAGCGCGCGGAATAGACAGGTCCAGCCATAAGTCCAACACAGATGACAAACAAAATACCCACGGTGATCATGTGCTGACTCCTCATGGTTCACTCTCCTTGGTTACATATTTCGAAATACACTCATCGTCATGCTTTGGTATTGCTTCACAAATTAACCCTCGTTCAGGTTTTACGTACACGCAAAACCTGAACTGAGCTATAAAAATTGAGACATTATTCCGTCATACAGACATCATCGATGAGAAGTTGACTGCTCCGTCCTATCGAAAACCTGTCGATGCCTCTATCGGGCAAGCCTGGATTGACGGGATCAGAGGCCAGCGTCACCATGCCACGGACCCAATAAGAATTGGGGTCCGTATCCACAACCCCGCCGACCGCAATCCGTACTCGCCCTCCGTATGTTGATTCACCAAGAGACTGGCCATCGAGAGTAGACAATTGTCCTCTCCAAATTTGACGTTCATTATTGACCCCAAAATTCCATAGTTGTTGATCAGTGGACCCGGTGTTTTCGGCGAACTTCAAGGTCACAGCCGACATTCGACTGTTTGGCACGACTTGGATGGTGAATCCGCCGTGATTAAACAACGAGGGGTTTTCCCCCTGACCAGGAATGGGGACATTATTATGACTCGTTAACCCATTCGGGTTCGGTTGCATCGGATTCCCATTTTCATCAAACACTTCCAAAAGGTTAATATCTCCATGTGCGGTAGAGATCGTATCTCCTACCTCGTAGCCCGTACTCGCAAAATTACTAAAATCGTAGCAATATGTCTCCGCGTGACTCACAGCGCCACTGAGAGCCAATACTAAAGCTCCGATGACTGCCACTTTAGGACTCATGCTGGTTGAGTGTTGGTGGTGAATGCTGTTCATGACATGACCTCCTTGTTGTTTCTGTCCTTACGGTTAGACTTCATCATGAGTTGGACAGAGAGAACTCATCATGAAGTACGATTCACTGACTCCAACTTTTCCATTTGCCACGCTGCTCTCTTCAACTCTCAAAATGGTTCTTGTGATTTTTTTGAATTCTTAGGCATGACTTCTCATCCTTGAGAACCAGAGCGTGACAACCAGTGTGACTCCATATCACCGCTGGTATTCCTAGATAGACATCTAGCAACATGAGTGCCGTTGCCCTTCACGTTCAACAGAAGAAAAACAACAAGATGAAAGTGTGGATTTTTATGAAGATTTCGCAAAAGAGAGGTGAGAGGAAAAAAAATTCAACTTCGGCTGACCTATTTCGTTACAGCAAAAACAAAATGGCAATGACTCAATTGGAGACAGAACACGACACGAAGATGCAAATATCCTCTATTGTGCGGGATGGAATGAAGTCGTTAGGCGGGAATGGCAATCTTTAAAAAAGCAGTAGACGTGAATATGATGCAACGAAACTTGATCCCTGGGATCTGCTGCGCTACAACATATCGCATAAACAATTCTGTGACATCTAGATCGCAGACCGAGATGCTGGTCACTCCAATCTCCATTCACAGATCCTTATGGGACATAGCGTATGACTTTACATGACATACGCCATGCGGACCACCCCAAACGCGCTGTCTGTCCTAGAATCAACACCATGACCTACCAAGACTTGATGCAACTCGCCAATGGCTATGCCGACTCCAAAGTTCTGTTAGTCGCCAATAAACTGGGCGTCTTCACGGCTCTTGGAAAGACCAAGCACACCGCTGAAAACATTGCGCAGTCCTGCCGTTCTGATCAAGAAGGCATGCGCTTACTGTTGAATGCTCTCTCTGGATTGGGGTTGATTCATCAGCAAGCAGGGCAATACTGGAATACAACACTGGCCAGAAAATATCTAGACAAGCACAGTCCAACCGCCATTACGAATCTGTTGTGGCTACTGAATCATCATTGGTCAAATTGGACAGAAATGGCTCAAGCCATCAAAACAGGACGTCCCGGGTGGGCTTCCATTACCAACACACCTGATTTTCGTCGACGGTTTGCTTTGGCGATGGAAGAACGAAGCTTGATCTTGAGCCCGCCCACCGTTCGAACCTGTCGAATGCCGCGTGGTGCGACACAGTTTTTTGACTTGGCCGGCGGATCCGGAGCCTATTCTATTGCGCTTGCACAACGTTATCCAAAATTGACTGGTGTGATGATTGATCAGTCCGTCTCCGTCGCGAGACGTTCGATTAAACGACAAGGGTTGGAACGACGCCTGTCCGTTCGTCAAGGCAATGTCTTTACGGCACCTCTCCCCAAAGACAGTAATGCCGCATTAGCCGCAAATATCTTCCATGATTTTGATGCT
>BQIY01000210.1 GCA_021604265.1 Nitrospirales bacterium | reverse complement strand
GACCCAGCTGAATTTCTACTTGTTTTCGCTTTGAGCCTACTTCAAATGCATCAAAATTAGGCGGCTCATTTCCGTTCAACGCCATTGCAACAGAACAACCAGAAAATGCCACTAACACATACAACAATACAAAATAACTTCTCATAATGCTCTCCTCCTGTTTAGAAGAAATCTCAACACGTTCTTCGCAGCATAAAAAACATTTACAGTGCTCCTTAGATTATTGGCAATACCCCATTGGGCGGGTGTGGGTTGGTTGAAAGCAGAACCATCTGGATATATTTGTATCTTGCATACTCTACTAACCTCGGCGATATCATGCCTATCTTTTAGCAATATGATTTCCGCTAAAAAATTCATAGGGAAAATCCGTTTGTCTCCTCAGTATCACAACATCGTGATTTCTCTTTTGCTCATCCAATTTCAATCGAGTTGAAAAACAGACCAACAAGAGCCCAAAATTCCTGAGTGAGCCAAATCAATAATGAATTAAGGTTGAGCAATACTAAAATTGAAATCCAACCCCCCCCAGAATAGATTGAGAACGGTAATCAACGGATAGTGCTTTCCAATGATAATTTGCGCTGACATATTTCCATTCTCCAAACAGGTATACCTTTTGACTCACAGAACTGTGTACTCCAGCCAAAAATTGGTGCGTAAAGGCCATGGCACTTTCAATACTTTTATCCCTTCTTCCGTCGATACTTGCGCCTATCAAAATCCCACTTGACGATCCAGCGCCGATACCGACATAGGGTCGTAGTATCTTGTGAGGGTACCGGAAAAGCAGATTCACTGTTGACTGCAGTATAATGACATCGGCGCGTGATCGACTCATACCTCCTGCTTGTTGAAACCCCATATCTACACTATGTCCGCCATACTCGAATTCAATACCTACCATTCGCTTTGTGAGGTCAGGGAACAGTCCGATTTTTATACCCCCACCTAACCCGCCATGAACCGACGACCTCTGCACAGATTCACCATTTGATTGAATGTGTTTATTTGAATCCGAAGGTATGCTTCCTTGTGCATATGCTCCAAAGTAAATATCGATTTCATCAAATGCCATGAGCTTAACTGGGGATAAAACAAGAAGTAACAAGGCTACCAGCACATAAAACATTTTCATATTTACCTGTCGGATGGTTGTGCTGTCCGTCAAAATTTCACTCATTGATGTAGGGGCAGAAAAAAAATGGGTCCCACCGATTACAACCATCAGTGGGACCCATTCACAATTATAGAGAAGGATTTTTAAACGTCAAACAAACTTGTGGTGTTTAGTTTCCTCTGGCAATCGTACATATCTCTGAGTAAATAAATAAAATATTCTTATACGATTGGTTAACATACACCAATTTCGAAATTCCACCATTTGCCATTGCGGTCTCGACACTTGTATCTCCAGCAGCCACGATACCTAAAATTTGATGGCCGCAGGCTTTTCCTGTTTTTGTTGCGGTCGCTCCATTGTCTAAGACTAAACTTCCACCTTGTACGTCAGAATAAATCCCAGCTACTGGAAACGCCGCATTTGGCTGAGCAAAGTTCATAGGCGCACACCCTGCCATTGTGAGTGCATACAATCCAACACCAAACAAAGCGATTAACTTTTTCATAAAACCTCCTCAAATGGGTGATAGATCAAAGGATATTTTTAGTCTTTACTACCTAACTGCTTCCTATTGATAAGTCAAGGTAAAGCTAATAGGGTGGAAGTCTTGGCAACTCATATCAACTTCATTAATGAGTCTAAACCCTAGAGAAAATACACAATTTCAAAAATTAGAATAAACTCTTTTCAGGAACGTCCATCAATCACTGATAGTTCTGATAGTCTTTTTGGAAGTCAGGATGGTACGGGCCGGCGGGTAAGCCGACTCCTTTCGGATTCACCGCCATACTATTGGCTTGAATCGCCAGCGGACGGTAATCAACAGCACCTGCTGTAATGGCGGCATCGACTGCGGCAACAATTAAGGCAGCTAATGGATTTCCTCCGCCACCAGCACCACTTTGATGGACTGCCGTTCTCGTTTGCTCCCAAAGGACTGTACTTGTACCCGTATCGACGAGCTTATAGTGGACCGTCACTTTGACTGATGAACTAATGACAATGTAGGACGTGACCCATTCTTGAATGGTGACGTAGAGCACCGCATCTGCGCCAAACACGTCTTTAAATCGTTGCGGAGAGGCTTCTGCAAGAATGCCTTCATCAGACAACCCTAGATCAATGAGCACATCTCTCGTAAGGAAAACCGGAAACACGTAGTATCCACGTTCCGCAAGTGGTCTTGTGACAGTTGTATCAAAGACGATAGGGGCTTCAACGGCCGTTGTGGTGTTCGACGCAGGGACCACAACAATCGAGCGCGGATGATGCTCAAAGAATTGGGAGTAATCGGGTTTGGGCGGAGGCGTGACACAACCTTGCAGACTAATGCCCATTACGATGCCCGCCAACAAAAATCGAAAGATCATGTCCCAGCCTGACCTTGTATTCGAGAGATAAGAGAATCCATAAAATATTTGGACTCTGGGTAGAGAGCCGCTTCTTTCTTAAAATACACAACGGCTTCTTTGGCATTGCCGCGTTTAAATAACAGGTAGCCATAGTCGGCATAGACCCCGGGCGCCAGCCTTCCTTCTTTAGAGTCAGCTTCTTCAATCGTTTCTTGCAGCAGGGCAAAGGATTCTAATTGACCTTCCTCACTTGTATCCTCATACCGCAGCAATAAACTCTCTTCATATTCACCCCAATGAAAGAGCGAATTGGTACACCCAACAGAAGTTGAGAGACAGACGATTCCAATGAAGAAAAGAAATATGCGCGACATCATACTAGGGAAGTTCAATCGTTTTGGTCGATCCGGTTCCGATAAAGACCTTGCGATTATAGACGCTTGAGTTGTGGTGGGTAATTTCTACCGTATGCGTGCCAGGCGACAGTGCCAAGAGCGCGTCAGGCGTGAACTTTTCTCCCGTTCCCACAGAGTTTCCATCGACATAGATCATCTCATCTCCTGCCAAATTGGCAAAACGAATAAACCCCTGATCTTTTCCCTGATCGACATTACTTGTTGAGGTTTGATAGACAGGCCCTAAGACCGGGGCGAGCAATCCGCACCCGGAAAAGACCAGGCACCCCAAAAGGATGACGACCCCATATTTCACGGAATGATAGATCATGACACGCGTCTCCATTAAAATTGAATAATATGATTCGTGGTTGGAGTCGCCCCCTCAAGCACTTGACAGATTGACCCTTCGTTCGTTTCGGAGTCGCCAAAAAATCCCACGATTTCCAGGAGCCCTTCTTGCTTATGCGGAAGCTGGACATTGAACCCCGTTTGCGGACTTTTGATCACCTTCCCAGGGACCATGACTTTTAATTGATCTCCAACCTTTAACCCTTGACGCTCTCCTCCGGAAATCATCACCTGCTCTCCCTCGACAGCGAGAATTCCGCTCGTCCACGGCTTATCGTCAAGCTTGTTGAGGATTTTATCGAGAAGATTGGCGACAGACGCAGATAACGCTTTATCATTGAGGGTCGAGTCGAAGGTGGCGCGATCTCCGAGACCGAGAATAGTTTGAGAGTCTAAAGACGCTTCCCCCGACCCGTCTTCACTAAAGAAGACGTGGCCAGCTCTAGGATCAACCAAACGCACATTCACCTTTGAATGCGCCGCCTGCTTTCTTGATCGAGAAAATAGTGCCACATCGCCTGTATCTTTTCGTCCATATTCAACGACTGACCCAAGAATCAACGCATCCACACCAACAAGATTTTTCTTAAATTCTTCGGGACTCAGGCCAAGCAGTTCACTTTCAGCCTCCAGCTTATTCAGGTCCGTCCGTTCCAGCACAATGAATTTGCCGGACTTCGTCAGCTCTGCAGCTAAGATATCAGAAGCTTGTTTACCAATCCGGTCATAATTTTTATCGGTGAATAGACCCGCTCCATATTTGGTTTCATTCGTGAATCGCGCAATGGCCACCTTTCGCTTGAGCACACGAGACTCGACACCTCCGCCTTGCCCATTCGCCATACCGACGGAACTTCGAGTTTGCGTACGTGGTGGTTCCGGCAGCGTCTGGACAACTTCTCGTTCGTCAATTGAGGCACAACCAGACAACATGACCATGGCGATACAGATTGGGATGAAATTTTTCATATGTTCCTCGTACTCAGACTGTTGAATTATTCAGTTCATCAATATGTTTATGACAAAGAGGTAACGCATGTAATCTTTGGCCGATGACTCTCCCTTATTCGGAGAGAGGGTATCGCCGGAAGAGCCGTCGAGCCCTGGCTGAACAGAACACTGGATTCAATTTGACGACGTTTCAAGCGAGGCCATTATTCCTCGTATCCCAGTATCCTGCAGTTCACGAATTAAAGCAAGACAAAATTGCATATCCAAGAAAGGTCTGTCGTTCTTGCCAGCTGAGTTAGTCGGGAAGAGCCAAGACAAGACGTAGGGCTTTGTTGAGGGCATCAAGCTTCGATGAAGACAAGGTTCCGACATAGTTAGTCAGGACCGGTTTTTGTCAGCTCACCAGCTCATCACAATGAATACAACTATCATGCTTGAGGCCCTCATTGACTCCAACGAGTACTTGCATTGAAAGCCCAGCGTGCTTTGAATAGAGAGGGACACAGACAACAATCGACAAACGAGCATCAAGAACAACTTGACGGCTAGCAATGACGAAGACCCTGTGCCTGCGTGGGTCTTTGGCCGAAGGATGGAAGACACAATACAATTCACCTCTCTTCACGAAATGACCTGATACGCCAAGACATCCGCCGCTTCCTTGTTGAACTGACCTGCCCGGCGACTGATGATGGCCAGATCCTTCGCGTTCTGTTCCTCCCGTGCTATGGTAGCAAGGAAGGAGCGGACGGCAATCTCAATACAGCCAGACCTGTTCATGAACTGACCAGCTCGCTTATCGATGGCCTCCAAAAGGTCTTCTGATAGGGTGATTGATGTCTTTGGCTTCCTACTACATTGTAGGGTATAAATCAACGTGTTTTCCTTCACCTAAAGGTTGCTCATAAGTATTGGGAAGGGAAACTACATCTTCACATGTTGCCTCTCTGACAGAGAACAATGAAACTCGAAGTCCAGATCATGCAAGGCAGTATTCTTGATGTTGAGGCACAAGTCATTGTGAATGCCGCGAACAGTTACGGCTTGATGGGTGGAGGAGTTGCTGGTGTGATCCGGCA
>BQIY01000209.1 GCA_021604265.1 Nitrospirales bacterium | reverse complement strand
CGCTCGGTCAAATTCATCAAACATTTCTCATCGCACAGGTGAATGGGGAACTTCAGATTATCGACCAGCACACTGCCCATGAGCGCGTCTTATTCGAACGCCTATGGGAAGCCTGGCATCATCAACGAATCGAGACCCAACCCTTGCTAATTCCGGAACCCATCGACCTTCCCCCTCATCAGTGTGATCTCTTAGCCGAACACCTATCCGATTTGGCAAAACTGGGGTTAGACATCGAACAATTCGGAGGCCGTTCATTTGTCATTCGAGCCGTCCCGGCCATATTCAGTGCCATGTCGTACGGCGCGCTCATTCAGGATGTGCTTGAAGACTTAGCCGAATGGAAATCGCAAGACTCCATGGATGCCAAAATTCGCCCTATCCTGGCCTCAATGGCCTGCCAAAGCGCGGTGCAAGCCGGCCGGCCAATGAGCGAACCTGAAATACAGGCCTTGGTCATTGATTGGGCCAGAGAGGGCTATCCGATGACCTGCCCGCATGGACGTCGCATTGCCTTGCGCTTCCCCCCCCATGAACTTGATAAAATCTTCGGTCGTGCATGAGAATTCTCTCTCACATGTGTTACAAACGATAATGCACTCCGTTTCATCCACACCGACGTCAAAGCCCGTCATTGTGCTTCTCGGACCAACAGCGATTGGCAAAAGCCGGATTGCTATCGAAGTCGCCAAGGCACTTAAGACGGAAATTCTGACCGCCGATTCCCGGCAAGTCTATCGGGGAATGGACATTGGGACGGATAAACCGACGATGGGAGAACGCCAGGGAGTCCCTCATCAATTGATTGATTTGATCGACCCCGATGAGCATTTTAATGTCGGCGATTATCGAACACTGGCAGCAGCAGCCATTGAACGACTTCACCAACAAGGGAAAACCCCCTTGATTGCAGGTGGGACAGGCCTTTATATTCGAGCGTTACTACACGGGCTCTGGTCTGGGCCAGCAGCTAATTGGGACCTACGAAAACAACTCGACACCCAAGCGCAACAAAAAGGCGTCGCGTACGTCCATCAACAGCTGTCGCAGATTGATCCTGTCTTAGCCAAACAACTGCACCCTAATGATTACGTGAAAGTGCAGCGAGGGATCGAGGTCTATCACGCTCTGGGCATCCCACTTTCGGAAGCCCATCGACGTCATCAGTTTCAAGAAACTCCCTATCAGTCACTCATTGTCGGACTGAATATGGATCGCGAATATCTGTATGAACGCATTGACGCGCGAGTAGAACTGGAAATTGAAAAAGGCCTCATTCAAGAAACAGAACAGTTGCTGCATCAAGGATTTCATCCTGGCCTGAGTTCGATGAAGAGCTTAGGCTATCGACAAATGGCGGAATTCATTACCGGCAATTGTGACTACAGCGAAGCTGTTCGCACGCTCAAACGCGATACACGACACTTTGCCAAACGTCAGATGACATGGTTTCGAAAAGAACCGTCCGTCACATGGGTTCATCGACAGAAGGAAGAATCGACCATTTACATGACCGACTGCATCCTCGAACAGATACGAACATTTTTATCTACCCTGAATCATGGAGAGACCCAAGGGGCACAGCACATGGCTTCATCAGCACGCTAGCGCCTAGCCGTCCCCCTCTCGTCACTGCCTCATTTATGGCTAAAAAACCTCAAGCCGACATCGCGATCATTGGCGGAAGTGGGCTCTATCATATGCAAGGGCTTGAACAAGTTCGAGAAGTCCAGGTGAAAACACCGTTCGGCTCGCCTTCCGACCATCTCGTCCTTGGTACCGTTGAAGGTCGACGCGTGGTGTTCTTAGCCCGGCACGGTCGCGGGCACAACCTTTCACCAACGGCCATCAATTATCGCGCCAATATGTATGCCCTGAAATCGCTGGGCGTCACACAAGTCTTTTCGATTAGTGCCGTGGGAAGTATGAAGGAGACGATTAAGCCTGGAGATCTGGTCCTCCCAGACCAATTCATTGATCGAACCACGCAACGGTCGAGCACCTTCTTCGATCAGGGAGTCGTCGCCCATGTTTCGTTCGCCGAACCAATTTGCTCAACGCTCTCATCCACACTCGGCAAAGCCGCACAAGAAATCGGTTCGACCGCTCACCAAGGCGGAACCTATGTGTGTATTGAAGGCCCGCAATTTTCAACCAAAGCCGAATCAACGCTCTATCGGCAATGGGGTGTTGATATCATCGGCATGACCAACATTCCAGAAGCTAAACTGGCACGGGAAGCCGAGTTATGTTATGCCACCTTGGCGTTAGTGACTGACTATGATTGCTGGCACGAAACCGAAGAAGCGGTATCAGTCGGCGCCATTCTTGAAATCATGCACAAAAACGTCGAGGTCGCCCAGCGGGTGCTGCGCGCTTCGATCAGACTGGCTCCTGAGACACCACAGTGTTCATGTCAAACAGCGTTAGAGCACGCACTTGTGACAGCGCCAGCATCCATTACCACATCGGTTAAAAAACGATATCAACTTTTCTGTGCTCGACAATGGAGTCAAGCACAGACGACGAAGGGATAAGACTATCATGGGAAATTTGCTAGTGGTCGGTTCAATGGCATTCGATACGGTACGGACACCCTTCGGAGAAGCCAATGATGTTCTAGGCGGATCTGCAACGTATTTTTCAACATCCGCGAGCTTCTTTACAGATGTGGATTTGATTGCTGTTGTGGGGGAAGACTTTCCCGAAGAGCATCTCACGTTCTTGCGAGAGCGTGGTATTAATCTCGCCGGCTTAGAACGACGAGACGGAAAAACCTTTCGGTGGAAAGGGGAGTACTCTTATCAACTGAATGAGGCCCAGACACTCGAAACGCATCTCAATGTCCTTGAAACCTTTCGCCCTAAAATTCCAGAAGCCTATTGCAACCCCAACATGCTGTTTCTTGGGAATATCGATCCTGATCTCCAAATGGATGTGCTCAATAAAGTCACGCGACCGTCAATCGTTGCTTGCGATACCATGAATTTTTGGATTGATGGGAAACGGGATGCGCTCTGGAAAGTTCTCGAAAAGATTGATATTCTAATCATCAATGATGGCGAAGCCCGCGCACTCGGTGAAGATCCCAATCTCGTGCAAGTTGCCAAACAGATTCTGTCGAAGGGGCCTAAGCACCTGATCATCAAACGAGGTGAATACGGCGTGCTGATGTTTACCGGCAAACAAGTCTTTGGCGCTCCAGCTTTTCCGCTTGAACAAGTCAAAGACCCGACTGGTGCGGGCGATACCTTTGCCGGCGGGTTTATGGGACACCTAGCGTCAACCGGTGACCTGTCGGACGAAGGGTTACGACGCGCCATCATATTTGGCAGTGTCATGGCCTCTTTTAATGTGGAAGCATTTAGTTTGGATCGGCTTCGCCATCTAGACAGAAAAGAAATTGACGACCGGTTTCGAGAATTCAAACGGTTAACCCATTTTGACGACCTTTCATAACGTCATCACTTTTTTCAGGCATTTCTCGCCTTCGCCTTCTTCACGAGGGATCGGGAACCTATATCGTGCCTAAGCACCGTAGAGTCTCAACATGAGCAACCTCCCAGATGAACCGACGATAACCTCGTCTGACTCAATTGGGGTCCATCTCAAAAAGATTCGGGAAACCCAAGGACTGAGCCTTGACCAGGTTGCCTCGCTCACAAGAATTCAAGCCAAATTTCTTCAGGCATTAGAAAATGAAGAATTTCAGTTATTACCGGAACAAGTCTTTACGCGAGGATTTGTTCGAACCTATGCGCGGTCTCTTGGGATCAGTGAAGAAGATACCCTGCGTCGATTTTCGGAAAGCTCCAGTGATTATTACCAACAAGGACAAAAAGCCCAGCATCAAGCGCAACTTCAAATTCAAGAAGAAAAACGCGGAAAGCTCAATCGCAATCTTGTCATTATCATCTCGATCATCATCTTAGTGGCGTTAGGCTTCTTGCTGCCCAATCAGCAACAAAGCCCTCCACCGTCTTCACCGCCAGAGCAAGAACATTCGGAATTGAGCTCCCCCGATCTATCTAAATCCGAAAAAACCAATGTTGAGCCAGAAGAAACGGAACTCAGCAGTTTACCGATTAAAGAAGAGGAATCCCCTCCCGCCGAGCAAGAAGCGCAATCTGACCTCGACCCAAGTCCTGCCATGCCTTCGCCTGCCATTGCAGAAACGCCAACACCTTCCGCCGCCCCTGCAGAATCAATTTCACCGTCAACTGACCCTCTTCGTCTTGAAATTCAAGCCACTCAACTTACCTGGGTTGTGGTCAAGTCTGATAACGACGATCCGAAAGAAGCTCTCTTACAACCTGGACAGACGGCCACGTGGGAAGCCCAACAGCAATTCACGCTGACATTGGGTAATGCAGCCGGATCTGTCGTTAAACTGAATGGAGAACCTCGAGGACCATTCGGCAAACCAGGTCAAGTTGTACGAGAAGTTGTCCTGAAGCCCTAAATGACGAGTCAGCCCACGATCCTCAGCATTAGCATTCTTTTGACGGGCTTCACTCTATTCGCGTTCACCACGGCCTTCGCCTTACCACCAGAACACAAACCGCTCAAACCTCGAGTTCCAATCGAGCACCGCGCCTATTATAGAAGCCTGCATGCCCCGATGTATCAAGATTCACTCGACGTCGCAAGCGAAATACTTGAAGCGGGATCCAACATCTACCAACGTGTCTGCGTCAACTGTCATGGGAAAAGCGGAAAAGGCAACGGGATTTCCGCAGGCTTCCTCCCAGTACTCCCGCGCGACTTAACCAACTGCCTCTTTCAACATAAGCGAACTGATGGCGAATTATTCTATGTCATCAAATTTGGAAGCTGGCCAATGCCGCCGATGGTACCTTCAATTACAGAAGATGAAGCTTGGAGTGTCATTCCCTATATTCGAACCTTTTGTCAAAAATAGCCTCAAATATTTTAATAATTGGTTATTACTACTTATAAAGAGGACCTCATTTACACGAAAACACCCCTGGCTGCATGTGAATTTCACTATCACGGCTCACTTTAAGATCTTTCCTTGACAGCAAGAAAAAATGGTTGATATATTGATTAGCCGTTGAGTTTTCACTACTTAACAAAGTCATCATCATGAATCTATAGACTTTGTGATGAAGTAAGATTTTATTGCTAACGTTGTTTCTATTTTTTAATGTTAAGTTAAGGAGGCCTTCATGAAGCTCTTTTTGCGTGCGACTGGGTTCTTGACTGCTGTGTTGTTTCTCTCTGCAGGTATGGCCA
>BQIY01000208.1 GCA_021604265.1 Nitrospirales bacterium | reverse complement strand
CAGAAATTGGGCCAGGCTCTACACCGTCCATCCTGGCTGCCAGTCCCCGCCTTTGCCCTTCAAGCGCTGCTGGGAGAACTCTCGCAGATGCTGACAACAGGCCAACACGTTGAACCTCGTAAACTGACACAAGAGGGCTTTACCTTCAGATATCCTCATCTTCAAGATTCACTTCAATCACTCTTCGCCCAACAATCATCGTGATGACGCATTATAATATTGAACATGTTCCGATGAGCCAGCTACCTGCTTTCGACCAGGCCTACCAGGCCGCAAAAAAGCGACTCGCGAATCAAGGACAATAAGGAGAATGGCTATGATGCAGCAAACTCTTGCATATGTTCATTTACTGGCACTCGCTATATTGGTCGGCAAAGTCGTGTTTCTGTCATTTGTTACCGCTCCGGTTCTTGCACGCAATCTTGAACCTGACTCATTTGCACGAGTCGTCCGACAACTCTTTCCGCGATATTACGCACTCGGGATGATCAGTGCTACAGTGGGGTGGGCCACAATCACTGCATTGGCCGTCCTGCGAGGCTTTGGGCCCTTCGATCTGGTCTCATCGGCTTTATGGCTCGGCATTCTCGCTATTGAAAACTATTGCCGTACCCCTCTGACTCCTCAGATCAATGAGCTGAGTGACACACTGACTGCAAATAAAAAGCGAGGGTTCACGACCCCATTCATGGAGAAAAAGAGGGATTCACTTCATCGCCTCTCCGTTCAGCTCAACAGTGCAGTGCTCGTGATGGGTCTCTGCCTCATTGGATTAGTCTAGGGTGAATATTACCGGTCGCATCAGATTCGTCACATACACCTCAACGCTGTCACGAAGAAAGGATCATAGCATGCGAACACTTCTCTTGCTCATCTGCATCTCACTCAGCATTTCAGGAACGTCACTCGTACTCGCTGATAGTGGACACACGCCTCATCCATCAGCCAATCCACATGAAGGATATCGTCAGACAGACTTACCAAAAGGCATTATCGGCGTTGCCCTGCATATCTCGGCTCATCGCGTCGGTGATCCAGCCACACTCTATGTGCGCGCCATCCATCCAGAGGGACCTGCCGCGAAGGCCGGACTGGCCCATGGCGATGAAATCCTTCAGGTAGACGGACAGCCTCTCACTGGTAAAACGTATCAAGAAGTCGTCGCAATGATCCGCGGAGAAGTGGGCAAATCCGTCAAAATCCAGGTCAAGGGAGAACAAGGTCTTCGAGACGTGTCCATCGCTCGCATATCAGAGGACAAGCTCATGGAGCATCAAAAGACCTGACACGTCTATTCAAGACTTTCAGGTAGCATGAACGATGTTTTCAGGATGAAGAAATCATGAAGCATACGCCCGTCGCCATCATGTGGTTTCGACAAGACTTGCGACTCAAACACAACCCGGCCTTGCTGTCCGCCCTTCAGAGCCGATTGCCCATTGTGTTTGTCTACATCTTCTCAGAAGATGACCACTACCCATGGTCAATGGGTGGTGCAAGCCGATGGTGGCTTCATCAATCCCTAAGCGCTCTGGAAGCTCAACTCAGAGAAAGAAACCATGGCCTGGTGATTCGCCAAGGCAACAGCCTGGCGGCCCTGCAAGCGCTCATACAAGACACTCATGCCACTCATGTCTATTGGAATCGGTGCTATGAACCTCACAGAAGATCGGAAGACCTTCAGATTCGCGAAGCCTTACGGGCAATACATGTGACCACACACGAATACAATGGTTCCCTCCTAATTGACCCGGAAGACTTCACCAATAATTCGGGACGCCCGTATCAAGTGTTTACGCCATTCTGGAAACGCTACCTTTCAGAAACCATCAAGACCACAACAACCTCGCTTCCCGTAGACCTGCCAACTCCCAAGGCACAACTAGATTCAATCCCGCTCAAGCAATTGGGTCTCGAACCCACAATTGATTGGGCAAACGGTATTCGAGCGGCATGGACACCCGGTGAAGCTGGCGCACTCAAACAATTCAAACGATTCGTCACCTCACGATGTATTGCCTATGAACAAGACCACGACCGTCCAGACCGGGACCACACATCTCAGCTCTCCCCGCACCTCCATTTCGGAGAGGTGAGCCCTCAACAAGTCTGGAGTCACCTCAGCAACCGTCTTGTCTCTGATCAACGAAAACCATTTCACCGTGGAACCACAGCCGTACTGCGACAACTCGCGTGGAGAGATTTTTCTTACCACCTTCTCTATCACTACCCACACACACCTCTGCAACCATTGCGAGAAAAATTCGCAACATTTAAATGGGAGAGCAATCCTACGGCATTACGAAATTGGCAACGAGGCGTCACCGGCTATCCATTCGTCGATGCCGGCATGCGTCAACTCTGGAAAACCGGATGGATGCATAACCGTGTCCGCATGGTCGTCGCGTCTTTCTTAACGAAACATCTACTCCTGCCCTGGCAACGCGGAGCTGAATGGTTTTGGGATACCCTCGTCGATGCTGACCTTGCCAACAACACGATGGGATGGCAATGGGTCGCCGGGTGCGGGGCCGATGCGGCTCCGTACTTCAGAATTTTTTACCCCATTACGCAAGGCTTAAAATTTGATCCGGCTGGCGAGTATGTGAGCCATTGGATTCCTGAGCTTGCCAAACTTCCGGTCCCCTGGATTCACAAACCCTGGGAGGCGCCTCCCCTCCTGTTAGCCGAGCATGGCATCACACTTGGCACGACCTATCCCTATCCAATCGTCGATCATCATAAGGCTCGTCAACGCGCATTGGCAGCCTTTGCCGCGCTCAAAAAACATGGGCCGGGAGCATCGCCGTTATGACCACACCCGATCGACGCAAGGAAACACACAATCTTGATGCCGCTCAAGGCAACAGTCATACAGTCCCGCGACTTGGAATCAGTCAATGTTTACTCGGCGAACAGGTTCGTTACGACGGAGGGCATAAACGTGACCCCTTTTTGACAACAACGTTGTCTCCTTGCGTGGAATGGGTTCCGATCTGCCCCGAAGTCGAAGCGGGACTTGGAACCCCGAGAGAAGCTATGCGCTTGGTGGGATCTCCAGACAAACCCAGACTGGTGACCATTAAGACCAAGAACGACCACACCGCTCTCATGCAGCGTTTCTCAGCTAAAAAAGTTCGCGAACTTAGCTTGTTGCGTCTTGATGGATTCATCTTTAAGAAAAACTCTCCAAGTTGTGGCATTCAACGTGTTCGTCTCTACAACCGCAATGGCATCCCAAGTTCGAACGGAGTTGGCCTATTCGCCAAGGCCTTTCAACAGGCACTCCCCGCCATTCCGATTGAAGATGAAGGCCGATTGCACGACACGGCGATTCGAGAAAATTTTATCGAACGGGTGTTCTGCTCTCATCGTTGGAACACGCTATCCGAACAGGGCCTGACCAAAGGGGCTATCGTTCAGTTCCATACACACCACAAATATCTGTTGCTAGCCCATAGTCGTCCGCACTATCAGGAGCTTGGGCATCTCGTAGCCACAGCAAAGTCGTACACACCGAAGCAATTAGCCTTGGCCTATCGCGCCACGTTTATGGAAGCTTTGAAGGTGAAGGCGACAGTCCGGAAGCACGTGAATGTGCTCCAGCATCTTCTCGGCCATTTCAAAAAGCAATTGAGTCGTGTCGAGAAACAGGAATTACAAGAAGTCATTGCTGACTATCACCGGCAATTGACCCCACTGGCTGTCCCGCTGACGTTGATGAGTCATTACGTTCGCGTCTTCGATATTCCCTACCTGGCTAATCAGGTGTATCTTCATCCACACCCGAAAGAGTTGATGTTAAGAAATCATGTCTAACACCATTCTACATTCACCAGGTTATCGTATTAAGACGGTCGCGAATATCACGGGACTCAGTACGCATGTGATTCGAAAGTGGGAAGAACGATATCTCCTCCTCACCCCACTTCGTGAACCAAATGGATACCGCCAGTACGATGAAGAAGACATTCAATTGCTTTTATATCTACAATGGCAAATGAGCAAGGGACATACGATTGGAGAATTGGCTCACATCGGCAGAATGCAACTTCGACAGATCATGAATGAATGTCTCATTGACTGCCCGTCGCTACCTCCAGAATTTCAACCCAGCGCCCTCACCATCCTTCTGTCCGCTCGTCGCTTAGATCGAGCCACAACCGAGTCAGCCATTCACACGTTAGTCAATCAACTTGGCCTGAAAGACGCTCTCTATCGCGTACTCTTTCCAACATTACGAACAATCGGTGAATTATGGCATCAAGGCCAGCTTTGCATGACGAGTGAACATCTCGTCACGCAAACCATTCGCCATCATTTAGCCAACACTCTGCGAAAGAGCAGCCTCACAAAAAATCCAACCGCGATCATTGCCTGTGCGCCTCATAATTTTCACGAAATAGGAGCCATGACCACGGCATTGCTTCTTCAGAACAATGGCTGGAACTCTGTCTATTTAGGCGTCAATTCAGATATCGACCTTATCCGCTTGGCCTGCCAACGCCGGCAAGGTAAACTAGTCATTCTGTCAACACTGCTTGAACAATCACCAAAAGAAATGAATCAACTCATCCGTCACATCAAAAAGAAACTGTTACCCCTCTGTCCAGCTATTATTGGAGGACGAGGAGCGATCAAGTTTCGCGAGATCCTGGAAGAACATGGCATTATTTATGTGGAACACGTTCATCAATTACAATCGTTAAGACCTTCTTATTCTTCACATCCTCTTGTATCGCAACAACATCTCAATAGCTAAAAAGGAGTTTGACAATGAATTCGAAAGAATATGGTGTCATTTTGGTCGGTCATGGGGGAATCCCTAAAGACTACCCGGCTGATCTTGTCTCAAAGTTAAAACGTTTAGAAGCTCAACGGCGAGCGGCAGGACAACCGATGTCCAAAGAGGAATATGAACTTGATACAAACATTCGAACCTGGCCCCGCACACCCGACACTGATCCATATCAAGCAGGACTTGAGTCACTTGCCAGTCACATGCAACCCATGTTGAACGGCACCCAATTTTCAGTGGCGTACAATGAATTCTGTGGTCCGACTCTCTCGGAAGCCGTAGAAGACCTCATTACCAAGGGTGCCAAACATATTACGGTTGTCTCGACCATGTTTACACCAGGTGGCTCGCATTCGGAATTTGAAATTCCAGAGGAAATGGAAGAACTTAGAACGAAACATCCAGGCGTGAAACTAAACTACGCCTGGCCGTTTGACTTGAATCATGTCGCCAAAATGTTG
>BQIY01000207.1 GCA_021604265.1 Nitrospirales bacterium | reverse complement strand
CTCTGGGCCAACCGCCTATTTATTCGAAAGCATCGAAGGGGGTGAAAACTGGGCACGATATTCATTTTTAGGGAATCATGCCAAACTCGTCGTCTGGGAACAGGACAATGAAATCATCATCAAGGAAGGCAAACGCCTTATTCGTCTGCCGATGGGTTCCAACCCCCTTGCGCATATTGAACGAGCGCTAGCCCCCTATCGTCCCGTCGCCGTCCCTGGGCTTCCGCGATTTCTTGGTGGAGCGGTGGGATATCTTGGCTATGATGTCGTTCGATCGTTTGAACCAATTCCAGAAGTTCCCAAGGACGAGACAAAACTCCCGAAGCTGGCCTTTTTACTGACTGATACACTCGTCATTTTTGACAATATCGCCCACACAATTAAAGTTGTGGCAAATGCCCATATCACAACCCACAGCAAAACAGCACTCAGACGAGCCTACGTCGAAGCGAAAAGCCGGATCGACGAAATGATTGACAGGCTTAAAAAACGTGCGCCTCGTCCAAAGCCCCAACATCGCAGATCCCCGTTGCGATTCACGTCCAATATGAGCCGTGAGCATTTTGAAAAAATGGTGATACGAACGAAAGAATTTATTCAAGCGGGAGATATTGTTCAGGGAGTCATCTCTCAACGATGGGAGACGACGATCAAATCTGATCCCCTGGAAATTTATCGTGCCCTTCGTGTCATCAATCCATCCCCATATATGTTTTATTTACGTATTGCAGGGGTTCAACTCGTTGGGGCTTCACCCGAAGTCCTCGTACGATGTGAAGACGATCAAGTCGTGGTCCGGCCCATTGCCGGGACTCGTCGCCGCGGGACATCCAAAGAACAGGATCAAGCGCTCGCCGACGAACTGCTCGCAGATGCCAAGGAACTGGCAGAGCATATTATGCTCGTGGATTTGGGACGCAATGATGTGGGTCGGGTCGCCAAATTCGGTTCCATCGTCGTTGATCCGTTTAAGACTGTAGAACGGTACTCTCATGTCATGCACATTGTCTCGCAAGTCACTGGAGAGCTGGCGCCGCCCTATTCTGCCTATGATGTTATGAAAGCCTGTTTCCCGGCCGGAACGGTTTCCGGAGCACCGAAAATTCGTGCCATGCAAATCATTGAAGAATTAGAGCCTACGAGACGCGGGCCCTATGCCGGAGCGGTGGGGTACTTTGGCTTCTCGGGGACCATGGATACCTGTATCAATATTCGAACCGTGGTAATTAAAGACCGGCAGGCGTATATTCAAGCAGGCGCCGGTATTGTGGCAGACTCTGACCCGGCCAGCGAGTATGAAGAAACGTGCAATAAAGCTGGTGCGATGATGCGTGCCATTGAAATGGCTGAACAGGGACTCGACTAAATCGTCAAGAAGATCGCGTAAGGAAATATAAAAGTACAGATGCATCTCTGAGTACGCGTCACGTTTCACATCTGACGCTTCACGAGGATTTCTCATGTTACTCGTCATCGACAATTACGACTCCTTTACCTATAACGTCGTCCAATATCTTGGCGAATTAGGCGCTGAGGTTCAAGTCTATCGAAACGACAAAATTTCGATTGCGGAAATTGAACAACTCGCTCCCGAACAGCTTCTGATTTCTCCAGGTCCCTGCACACCAAACGAAGCAGGTATTTCGGTTAAAGTCGTTCGACATTTTGCCGGACGGCTCCCGCTTCTGGGGGTCTGCCTCGGCCACCAGTCACTGGCCTATGCATTTGGCGGTGAAATTATCCGAGCCGAACGCTTGATGCATGGGAAAACGTCGATGGTTCATCATGATGGGAAAACGCTGTTTCAAGGACTCCCTAACCCGTTTGAAGCGACCCGCTACCATTCATTAATCGTCAATCGTCAAACCCTCCCGAAAGCCTTCGAAGTCTCTGCCGAAACCGTCGAAGGGGAAATTATGGGAATTCGGCATAAAGACACCGAGGCGGAAGGGGTGCAGTTTCACCCTGAATCCATCCTGACGACCTCGGGAAAAGATCTCTTTCAGAATTTTATTCGCATGACAATGCCCGTCAACCACTAGGAATCCGGACATCCTTATTGAGCCGCGAGAAACGCACATGATGAAAAATGCCATCGCGAAGCTGGCCGAAGGCATAGACCTTTCGGAACAGGAAGCCAAAGAAGTGATGCTGCACATTATGCGTGGAGACGCATCGGACGCGCAGATTGCGGCTTACCTCATGGGCATGAGAGTCAAAGGCGAGTCGGTCGATGAAATTAGCGGTTCCGTCAAAGCGATGCGGAGTCTCGCACAACAAGTTCCCGTTGCCGATCCAATGGTTGTCGACACATGCGGAACCGGTGGTGATGGCGCGCAGACGTTTAATATTTCTACGGCCGCAGCCTTCGTGGTTGCTGGAGGCGAGATGACGGTCGCCAAACATGGCAATCGCTCAGTCTCATCCCGATCAGGAAGCGCCGATGTGTTGCAGGCCTTGGGCGTCGCCATTGACCTGCCAATCGATCGCATGAGTGAGTGCGTCAATGAGGTGGGAATCGGCTTTCTCTTTGCCCCGCTCTATCATGGTGCGATGAAACATTGTGCTAAACCGCGTGCAGACATGGGTATTCGAACACTCATGAATATCTTGGGGCCCTTATCCAATCCGGCACAGGCCTCCATTCAAATCCTCGGGGTGTACGATCAATCGCTCACGGAAAAACTTGCGCAAGTCTTGATTCGGCTCGGCACGCAACACTGCTTCGTCTTGCACGGACTCGACGGACTCGATGAAATAACCTTGACCGACCAAACGTATATTTCTGAAGGGAAAGCCGGACGGGTCTCAAGTTACACGATTAACCCCAAAGATTTTGATCTGGCACTCGTCAAAAGCCAAGCATTGACAGGTGGAACAGCAGAAGAGAATGCCGCCATTATTAGAGAGGTTCTTCGCGGACGAAAGAGCGCGAAACGTGACATTGTCCTTATTAATGCGGCTCCGGCATTTGTGGCCTGCGGGAAAGCCAGAACACTCAAAGAAGGCTTTCAACAAGCGACCACCGTTCTCGACAGCGGCGCTGCCTATGAAAAATTGGAAAACCTCGTACAGTATACCCAGCAGCATACACCATGATTCTTCATCGAATTCTTGAGCATAAACAAGCCGAATTGCGGCATAAGCAAAGTCGCGGGTACATCGCTGAACTCAAAGGACGGATTGCTGATCGATCAAGACCAAAGGGATTTATCAACGCACTAGAAGCTGGAATGACCGAGGACTCACCGGCTCTGATCGCCGAAGTCAAAAAGGCCTCGCCAAGCCAAGGCCTCATGCGTCCAGAGTTTGAACACACATTTGATCCAGTTGCCATTGCCAAGACCTACGAACGAGCCGGAGCCTCAGCCATTTCGGTCCTGACAGATCAAGAATATTTCCAGGGATGCCTGGACTATTTGGCCTCTGTCAAGGATCAGGTCACGCTCCCCACCTTGAACAAAGAATTCATGCTTGAGGACATTCAATTCTATGAAGCACGGGCCTATGGTGCGGATTGCGTGCTGCTGATTGTCGCGGCCCTGGACCGTATTCAGTTGCAAGACCTCTACAGTATTGCGCGAGGTATGGACTTAGACGTCCTGATCGAAACACATGACGAACGTGAACTTGATACGGTTCTAGAACGAGTACCCGATGCGAGAATGATTGGGATCAACAACCGTAACCTGAAGACGTTTTCAACAGACCTGGGTGTGACCGAACGCCTCGCGAAGCGCATCCCTGCAGAAAAACTGATTGTCAGTGAAAGCGGCCTTCACAAACGGGAAGATGTGATGACAATCAAAGAGGCCGGCGCCAAGGCCATGTTAATCGGGGAATCGCTCATTCGAGCCGATGATATTGAAGAAAAAATACAGGCGCTACTTTCTGCCCCTCAACCAGATTCAGACCCCGTTGAATCAACAACTCGCTGGGTGTAAAAATCGTTTTATTGACATGAGTTTCATGAAAATCATCAAACTTTTGTCAGCATGCGCACTCCTTTTTATTTTAAACGGTGGGTGCATCAACCTTTACGTCCAAGATGAAAATTTTTCAACGACAGAAGATTGGCCTTTAGAAAGACAAAAATCCCAGACAATTGGACTTAACCTGACGGCTGAATATCATTCGATCCCCGATCCACCAACCGCAAAAAGTCTTTGGTGGGTAACTAATGAATATGTAGATAGCGCAAAAAGTCTCTTGCAAATAGGTTTTCTCCAAGCGCATCACACTTTTGATAGCTCAAATCTTTTTAAGGAAACACAAGTTGGCGTCAATAACCCAGATTATGTTGCCAATATTCATATCATATGGACAGAGAAGAGACCCGAGTCCTGGTCAATAGCCCATGCTGTCACTCTTGGAATTCTACCTGCCAGAAACAGTCGCAGCATGAAAGTCCAAATGTCGATCATCGACACAAAAGGAAAACTGTTGGGAACATATGAAAAAAGTAGTGAAGTTATTGCCTGGAGAGGTCTGATATTGTTACCCATAAGTCCATTTTGGATCTGGTGGGACGACGATCCTGCCGAACAGGTGTTATTCGATATATTTAGAGAAATGATTGTTGAGGCACATGCCCAAGAAGTCTTTTAGCAATTGAATTAGAGTTCATTTATAGCAATGAATTCACCTATCTCAGTGCCTAAAATAAAAATTTGCGGCATCACAAATGCCGACGATGCCCAGGTCGCAGTCCGTGCCGGCGCGGATGCCCTGGGGTTTATTTTTTATTCCCAAAGTTCGCGTTTCGTTGAGGTGAACGTCGTGAAGTCTATCGTTCAACAGCTTCCACCAGGTGTGTTGCCGATTGGAGTATTCGTGAACGAAGCCCTCACGATTGTTCGGAATATGATGGACGAATGCGGACTTACACTGGCGCAACTTCATGGTGATGAGACTCCAGCTTACTGTGAAACATTAAGCCGACCTGTGCTGAAAGGTATTCGGCTACGGGATCGCAGCAGCTTTCTTTCACTGGCCGAGTACAAAGGCCGAGCCGGGGTCAAAGGATTTGTCCTTGATGCGTTCTCAGAGTCCGAATATGGGGGAACGGGCAAGGTCGCGGATTGGGAGTTAGCCGCTGAGGCGGCGAAGGCCGCGCCAATTTTATTGGCTGGGGGATTAACGCCAGAGAATGTCCAAGACGCTATTCAAAACGTCCACCCGTCTGGCGTGGATGTGAGCAGCGGCGTAGAAGCCAGTCCAGGGAAAAAAGACCACACGAAAGTTCAAGCCTTCATTCAAGC
>BQIY01000206.1 GCA_021604265.1 Nitrospirales bacterium | reverse complement strand
ATATCAAGGCCAAGGGAAAGGAAATGATTAAAGAAAAAATTGATGGCATGTAAGGTGTCATGGTGCATACGGTCTACGCGTTTTGCGTAGAATGTGAGCCCTGAAATTGAGCCTGGTGTTGAAGCCTGCGTGAGCTTTTGCTCACGCAGGCTTTTTCATGTCTAGTGTCGTTTATGAAGTGGTATGTACAGAAATTTCAGTGGAGCCTCAATGTTTGAGGATTGAGAGTAAGGCGACCGCATCTACTCCTCTTCGATTTGACGGTTGCGGAGAGGTTGTATTGGTCGAGCATTATGTCCAACAATCTGAACGAAATTTTCTACATCTTCGTTCGAAATATGGATTGGTTCTTTTAAGATAATCCACTGCACGCCTTCGGAGCACGGTGGTGTTGTCAGTGATCCTGAATATGAATAGTGATGGGTTGCCGTTGGCAGGATGTCAGCGATGCTGAAAGCAAGAGGAAGAGAAACCTCTCTCCCTTGCTGCTTGGGCAGCCATCTCCAGAGTTTCTCCAACACGGGCACTGATGAATCAGCTTTCATCATCACCGCGATCACTAGAATATGACCCTTCTTGTCTTGATGAACAAAATGCATTTCCATTGGAAAGACTTGACCCTCAATATGATGTTCACTTGGGGCATGGAAATGGAACTGTCTAAGCTTATAAGTTCGGTTACTCAAGTCAGCTTCGCAGCCCGAGGCATGGGAAACCTGAATGGTATGCCCATTGTTTAATTCATACACGTGAGATGGATGATATCGAATAACGAGGGAATTGTGTTGTTGCCCGTGTTTGGCCATAGAAATATTTATGGGTGATTGGCGATTTCCTGTTTCACAGGTCATATATTTTTTCGTGAGCATCCCCCAATGTTCTGGCCCATCAATTCCCATATAGTCCCAGTGGGACTCCATGTTCTGTTCCGGTGATGGGTCTGTGGCATTGTCCTGAGACTTAGGTGAGCTAGCGTAAGTTGGTGAAGTCAGAGGAGGGAGGCCTAGGGTTGCAATAAGACTGGAAGCTAGAAGCCAATTCAGGGAGGTGTTCATAAAAATCCTCTCAGTTGAATAGATGTTGCCTTGCTGAAGAGTATAGCCGACACCGATTTTGTTACAACGTATAGCAATGTGTCGTACGGTAGAATTTTTGATTCATGCTACTTTGCATGTCGACAACTTATGGCGGCGGCTGCCGTGACACGCGCACGTCGTTGAGCATTCCGACGCCGGTGCTTGAGGTCTTCAATTTCTGCTTCAGTGAGTGTAGACGCATCGATTGTGATCTCATAGTTCTTGAGATCTTCACATTCATGCTTTTGCGGTAAAGAAATTGGAATGTTGTTGGTGCTGAGTTTCATTATGGTCCTCCTTTGTAGACGCACAGAGTTGTGAATATGGCACTCAAGAACCCTCTGCCGTTCTCCAGTCTGATGGTTTGCAAGACGTCATTAAGCCCATGAGAACAGTTTTGTATGCGATGGAGGTCTATTGGTCTCTCACTATTCATAAATACGAGTCCCACGCTGAAATGGTTTTCTGTGGAATGTTGTCTTACGGTTTTTCAACTCATCTGTTGTATCCTGCATCATGGTCTGGTTCCAAAAAAATGGAGTCATGCTCAGTATCGTCGAATGTTTTTGTCTGAGGCTGTGCTGCAGAGACTATTGGTTGGCTGATCGAAGTAAGAAGAGGAGCAGCAGGTGTGATCGATGAATCTGTACGTCGAGATACGAGGTAGAGCGTGGTGATTTTTCCTGTTGTCACGTCTCGAGTGATTCCATAGTTCCACCCGCTGAGGAGGCGGTCCAATCCTTCCTCTAACGGGAGATTCACAAATTTTTTGGTTATGGTGACATTGCCAATCTTTGTTTCTTCAAACACCACAATGTTGAAATCTCCTTGATCACGTATATCATCCAAGATATCGTTCATTCCTGCATTGTCGATATTGACGGTGAGGGTATCGTGAGTGAGACGAACCTCAGCATCGCATGATGCCACTAAGCTGCACAGCTCTATTAGTAAGAGAAGGTAGGCGGTGAATGTGGTTATCATGATCACCTCATTAACAAATGTATGATGACGCAGGTTGCGACTGATCTTGAGCGACCGGCCTCAACCTGCGTATCACTTCGTGCTAAAAAACAATAGCTTGAATACGTTTACGGAGTGTGTTGCTTTGAATCTCATCAACATCAATTGGGTGAGCCGGCACTTGTGTCAGGTCATAGACCTGTATGAGTCCACCCTCGCGATTGGTACAAACCAACGTTTCGACGTTTTTGAGATGGAGCGTTACTCGCAAGCCGTTATCTGTGTTTTGTGCACCGCTTTCGAACGCATCAGCGGCCGCACGAATGAAAAATTTCACCAAATGGTCGACGTCCAGTGCATCTAAGGCGGCTTGTCCTCCATCAGCATTGGACGCATCAATCACTTCGCAAAATCCCGGTGACCCACTCGCGTTCATAAGCGGCAGGTTGGTTTTGGGGTCTAAGAATATCGGGTCAGAGTCTCCGGTATCCGGTGTGCCTGGAAGGTCGACGGCAAACTTAATATTTTGGTCATCGCCAATTTCTCCAATTAAGCCGAACATGACGGCATCTTTTCCCTTGCCGCCATCAAATTGATCAGACCCGTCACCGGGGGCCCACATGAAAATGTCTTTCCCATGACCGCCAAAAGCTCGATCTTGGTTGGAAGGGCTGAAATCTTCTGTTCCGCCAATCATGACATCGTTGCCATAGTTACCGACAAGAAGATCAGGTCCGAGTTTTCCGATGATCAGGTCATCGCGAAACGACCCAATGAGGACATCGCCAGATCGTAGGGTCTGATCACGGTCATCACCTGCCAATGCGGGATCCTGTGGCTGAACGGTTGGATTGGTCGTATTGTTGAGATCGGTGGCTTCAATGACGTTCTTGATTTTGACGTTATGTTTCCCGTGCCAATTTCGACCTTCGGCCTGATCGAGCATGCCGACTCCTGTGAGCAGGGCCATTCCTGTGAGCAGTGATGTTAATGTTGCGTGTGTCATGCCATTCCTCCTTAGATAGTGAATTGTTGAATTGAAATGTTGTGTGTCCGTTTGACGTCCGTTCAAGAACTGTGGTGTTGAACGGTGTCGTTGGGTGAGTCGACGGGTAGGAGGAAATGGTTGTATATATTTTATCTTTTGAGGGAATGAAAGATGCGCTGATTCTGTCTTAACCGAGGAACGTGTTTAGTGGAAGAGAATGTGGAATATTTAGACGAATGACCGCGATAGGATCGTGTGACGATTGTTGGTCGACTACGATGGTGTTTGGAAGGGAACGTCGTTGGTCGGACAGGTCTGGGGTATTTGAATGAGTCCCCAGCCAAATGTGGTGTCTTTACCCTGTTGCCCTAAATCCAAGGCATGGGCTGCAAGATGGTGGGTCACTTGCTCAGGAGTCCAGTGTGGGTGCAACTGTTTGACGGTTGCGGCTGCGGTTGTGACAAACGGGGTGGCAAAGGATGTCCCTGACTGAAAGGCCCCGTCTTCGTTGTTGTTGGGAATCCAAATATCTACCCCGGGTGCAGAAAATGCGATGTATGAACCTCGACTGGCATGCCGATACGGGTGAAGGTTTGAATCCAAGGCTGTGACCGCTAAGACTCCAGGCTGGGCCGCTGGATACATCGATTGTCCGCGCGGTCCGGTATTTCCACCGGCAGCGACGATCGGGATCCCTTCTGCAAGCGTGTTCTGAATGGCGTATGAAAGGAGTGTATTGGGTGGACCGCCCAAACTCAGGTTAATGATCTGAACCTGTTGTTCGACAAGCCAGTCCAAGGCTCGAACGATACTCCATGTTGTCGCTTCCGTGTGGCCGTCGTCCGTTTGACGGAAGGCTTCGGCGACAAACAGCGAGGCCTGTGGCAGTAAGGCATGGCGTATTGATTGAGCCTGCCCAACTAGAAGTATCGCCACTGCGGTTCCATGATGATCCACGGCTTTAGCGGCATGTTCAGATAAAAATGATTCCATGTGAATTGGTCGATGGTGAAGCGGGAGTCGATGCCGGTCGACAGGGGTATCGATCATGCCAATCGAAATGTCCTGTGATGTACAGCTTGCCGCCTGCTCATTCCATTTAACCAACCGGTGACCATAGAGGCGCGGGTCGAGCGGCATGGTTTTGCCCTGAAGAACATAATGGTGGTTGGCGTCGATAATTTGTGACGGAAAGGCCTTTCGGAGATCCCGAATGCCTTGTTGGACCGTGTATCCCGGTGGAACATGGAAGATGCTCATGACAAAGCCCAGACCATTCAAGATTCGGCGTTTCTTTTTCGTGTATCCCCGTGAAGCGGCATAGCTGTCGAGTTTTTTGGCTTCCTCCTCGTTGACGTTGATGACGCAGACTTCTCCTGGTTCGAGTGCCTCTAGATTGATAGAGGCTTGATCTTGCAGCCCTCTTTCCCGGAGACGATCAAATTCATCAGCAATGTTATCAGTCGTATCGAGAAACGTTGAATCATGTCGATTCGTCTCAGAATGCATGGAATTTTCAGATGAGACTGTTGCACACGACGCTCCATGGAGAAAAACGATGCAAAGGATTGCGATGTTCAGAAGTCGAATAGTTTGGGTAGGCATCCTACTGCGGCCTTTCTTAATTTTTGGCTACATGTTGAATGATCGTCGTGCGTTGGCGAAGTTGTCCGATGATGTTCTGAATAGATGATGAATCAGTTGCTTGAGAATCGAGTCGAATGTGGTAGAGGCCCAGAGAGCTGGGGCCGTCGATGAATGTAGCGTGGACTCCCGTGACCACTTCTCGAATTTGAGCTTCAGTTGCGGTCGGGACGAATGAAATTTGTAGAATAATCCCATGTTCTTGAGGGCCGGCAAGGGGAACCATTGGTTTTGACAAATACCACGAGTCAATCAAGAGCCCGGCCTGAATGACAATGATCAGTGAGGCGGCAATCGCGAAACCTGTTCGCCAGACACTTGTATGACTCTGTGCCCGAGTCGTCGTCGTTTGTTCTTGTCGGATCTCGTTGAGAAGTCGTTGAAGGCCAAGTTCTCCTGGAGACTGAATTGACGTTTCTTTGATTTCTGTCCTCATCTGTTCAAGCAGCGCAACTTCTTGCTGGCATTGAGTGCAGAACTCAAGGTGGTGTTCGACATCATGCCGTTCTTTCCCGGAAATAGTGCCGTTGACCAGCCAGGGCAAGAGTTCATCCGGATGAGCGGACTGTTCTGTTGGGTTATGGCTCATGACGTG
>BQIY01000205.1 GCA_021604265.1 Nitrospirales bacterium | reverse complement strand
CACGATATTAATTTGAGCTGGAGGAATATCGAATAGCCATCGGGCTTCAATCACTTCCAAGCCTTTATTCATTAACGTGGCGGAATCAATAGTAATTTTCGCGCCCATTTCCCAATTGGGGTGTTTCAAGGCCTGTTCGATTGTGACATGTTTGATTTTTTCGAGCGGCCAGTCCCAAAAAGGTCCTCCGGAGGCCGTTAAAACAATGCGGCGAACGTCTTCCCGCCGATGCCCCTCGAGTGATTGGAAGACGGCACTATGTTCGCTGTCAATGGGGAATATTCTCGTTCCCTGTTTGTGAGCTTCCTCTTGCATCAGATGGCCGGCCATCACCATAGGCTCTTTATTCGCAAGGGCCACTTGATGGCCGGCTTGAATCGCCGCCATGGTCGGTGTCAGCCCCGCTCCGCCGACTATGGCTGAAATCACTAAATCACACTCCGTGTGTCTGGCAACCGCACAAAGGCCTTCTTCTCCGCTTAATATTTCAACTGGATGGCCGTTGAGTCGAGTCCGTAATGCATCTGCAGCCGTTTGAGAGGAAAGCGCCACAATCTGTGGCTTAAAAGTCCGAATTTGTTCTTCTAGTTTGACATCATTTTGACCTGCCGTCAGGCCTACGATAGAGAACTGGTCTGGAAATCTCGCAACAATGTCTAAGGTACTGGCCCCGATGGACCCGGTTGAGCCAAGAATCACGATATTTTTCATGAAAAAATCCTTCTACACATTCGGCCTAGAAATGCCCAGGACTATTGCTGAGCAGCATATAGTAATAAAATGCTGGAGCCGTTAACAGTAAGCTGTCAATTCGATCAAGGATGCCCCCATGTCCAGGGATCAATGAACCAGAGTCTTTCACTCCGGCACTTCGTTTAAACGCTGATTCAGCAAGATCTCCTAATAATCCCACACAGGCGAGCAAAATGCCAATGACGAGGCAATGGAGTAATGATAGAGACGGAAGGAACCAGAAGTGGCTTAGCATCGCAAGCACGATAGAAAAGATGATCCCCGCGATAAAGCCTTCCACTGTTTTCTTCGGGCTGAGTCGAGGGGCTATTGGTCGTCTTCCCATTGAAGCGCCAATATAGTACCCCCCCGTATCGGCTGCCCATGTCACCAAGATCACAAAGAAAATCAGTAGGTCGCCTGATTCGAGTTGACGGATGAGCAGGAGATGTCCCAGGCAGAGTCCGATATAGAAAATACCGAAAAGAATTGCCGCTGGCTGTGGGAGCCGTTGCCGCAATTGTTGAGGGCTGAACATAAAGATGAGAAGGAGTACGACGACAATAAAGGTGGAGAGCATGATTGGAAGGAGATAATCTGTCCACTGTACGGCTGCTAAGAGCAGTCCGACTGAGCCGATCCAGAAAAGAGAGGCAAGGGAAGATGGAGGGGACGAAAGGGTAACCTTTGTGAATTCCCAAAACGCTAAACTGGCGACAATAAAGATCAGGGCAAAAAAGGCGGTTGGGGGAAGATACCGTATAAACACGTAAAACAGCGGCGCAAAGATTAGTGCAGGATAGACGCGTTGTAGCGTGAATCGGTGGGGTTTGGGCTGAGCCTCTTGACTCGTTCCCTGCTGTGAGGCGGGGTTAGGATCTCTCGCGTCGTTCTTCACAGTCCATTCTGCGGGGAGACCGTGTGAGATACGCGTCCGAATCTTCGCTCGCGGCTTTGGTAGTCAAGAAGAGCTGCAAGCGTTTCTTGACGACGAAAGTCAGGCCAGAGAGTTTTCGTAAAATACAGTTCGGTGTACGCGATTTGCCAAGGCAGAAAATTGCTGATGCGTGTTTCTCCGCTGGTTCGGATCAGTAAATCCGGGTCGGGAAGGCCATGAGTTGTCAGATATCCTTCAAAGAGGTCTTCATTAATTTGCCCTTCGCTTACGACACCGAGTTGGATATCTCTCACAAGACCTTTGACCGCATCAATAATCTCGGCGCGCCCTCCATAACTTAACGCCACGGTCAGCACTTGATCTGTAAAATGTTGCGTTTCTTCAGCAACGTCTTGGACGACGGTCCGAACAGCGTGAGGAAGTTTCTCTAGCCGTCCAATCGGGAAGAACCGAACGCCGCGTTCCATAAATAATTGGCGTTCTTTTTTTAAGTACTCATCGAGGAGCCGCATGAGCATTGAGACTTCAGCTGCAGGACGATTCCAGTTTTCATGAGAAAACGCATAAATCGTGACATGGGGAATGCCGACTTCGTGGCAAATATCCAGTACATCACGGAGTGCGGTGAGGCCCTGGCGGTGTCCTTCAATCCGTGGGAGCCCACGGAGTGCGGCCCATCGCCCATTCCCATCCATAATAATCGCGACATGGCGTGGAAGAAGGTCGGCGTCTAATTGCGCCAATAGATCAGCTTCAGCGATTTGACCAGGAGACACAACTTGAGAGTTGCTCATGAATAGGCTACGAGGGTCAGGATTTGGAGAATGATACTAGGAAAGTTTTGAAGAACACGACAAATTTTAGTCTAATGAGGAGGAAGGTATTTGTCAAACGGGATATTTGGCCCTGAGAGGATACTCACCTTCTCTTATATCCCCACTCTGCTTGATAATGTTTATAGGGCAAAATTGCGCCATCAAAAGAGGATGGGCTATACTCCATTTTCTTGTCACGGTCGTAATAGCACACAAAAGGACATACGAATGGCAGATGTCACCGTACCCGGGCTTACCCATTTTTCATTGCAAGAACACGATGTGCTTAAGGCTCTGAGTCGCGTCAAAGCGCGAGATGTCGATTATGCCGATATCTATTTTGAGTCAAATATTTCGGAATCGGTTTCGATGGAGGAAGGGATTGTCAAGCGTGCGGTGAAACATATCGGTCAGGGAGCGGGAGTTCGCGCAACGGCTGGAGAGAAGACAGGTTTTGCGTATTCGGATGATCTTTCCCAGAAAGACCTGGAAATCGCGGCAGATACTGCCCGGTATATCGCCAATTCTCCTCAAGGAGAAACGCCTATAGCGGTTACTCACCGTTCTGGCCCTGCTCAGAACCTCTACCCACTGCAGCAGCCGGTGAGTGATATTGCAACCGAAGAACGGGTGACGCTCCTCAATCTTATCGACGTAGCCGCTCGAGAGTATGATTCGCGTATCGCCAAGGTGATGGCTTCGTTTACCACTGAACACAAAGTGGTGATGGTTGCCAATTCGGACGGACAGCTTGTTGGCGATGTTCAGCCATTGTCGCGTTTGCAAGTGACCTGCATTGCGGAAGAGGGCAGCAACCAGCAAGTCGGGTCATTCGGTGGGGGCGGGCGTGTCGAGTTTTCGTATTATTATGAAGCCGATCGGGTTCGGCAATTTGCACGCGAAGCAGCCCGGCAAGCCATTCTGAATTTACAGGCGGTTGATGCCCCTGCTGGTGTGATGCCTGTGGTGCTGGGAAATGGATGGCCGGGAATTTTGTTGCATGAAGCAATTGGACATGGGTTGGAAGCCGACTTTAATCGTCGAAAGACCTCGGCGTTTAGTGATCTGATCGGGCAACGTGTGGCATCAGAGGTCTGTACGATCGTTGATGATGGGACGTTGCCATTTCGACGCGGGTCACTCAATATGGATGATGAAGGCACGCCGACCTCGCAAACCATGCTCATAGAAAAGGGCATACTCCGTGGATATATCACGGACCGGTTAAATGCCAAGTTGCTTGGCATTCCGCTCACTGGTAATGGGCGACGGGAGGACTTTAGAAGCATTGTCCTTCCACGGATGACTAATACCTTCATGTTGGCCGGAGAATCGGAACCTGAAGATATTCTCCGTTCAGTCAAAAAGGGCCTCTATGCGGTTTCGTTTGGTGGAGGACAAGTTGATATTACGAATGGCAAGTTTGTGTTTTCTGCCAGCGAGGCCTATCTGATTGAAGATGGAAAAGTCACTAAGCCCGTCAAGGGGGCCACGTTAATCGGGAGCGGTCCCGATATCCTCAAGCAGGTCTCGATGGTCGGTCATGATCTGCAGCTTGATGCGGGGATTGGAACATGTGGAAAAGAAGGCCAGTCTGTGCCTGTTGGGGTTGGTCTTCCGACTCTCCGAATTGATGAAATTACGGTTGGAGGAACCAGTGTTGGCGGGTAATCTTAAACGGCGTCATTCTCGGTATGTTGGGTACTCCCTTTAGCTTGCGCTAAGAAACAAGCCTATGACCAAGTCACTCGTTCTGGAACATCAGCAATTTGCCGAATTAGCCACAGAAATGCTTGATCGTGCGAAATCACTTGGAGCCACTGAGGCCGATGTTCTTGTCGCAGAAGGTGATTCAGTGTCTGTGCAGGTCAGACTTTCGGAAGTTGATCGTCTGTCCAAAGCGCGAGAGAAAAGTCTTGGGTTGCGGGTCTTTTTCGGTAAGCGGTCCGCTTCCGCATCGACCTCTGATTTTTCTCGGAAATCGTTGTCTCGCTTAGTGTCTGACACCTGTGCGTTAGCAAAGGCTGTGGCGGAGGATGAGGTCTCTGGTCTACCTGATGCTCATCTGATGTCTCAGGATTTTCCAGACTTGAGTGTTTATGATAAGACCATCTTGAGCGTTGACCAAGAAATTGATTTAGCTCGTCAAACGGAAAATGCAGCGATGTCTGCCGATCCACGAATTACCAACTCTGAAGGTGCAGATTGTGCTGTGTCTCATGGGACGGTGCTCCTGGCGAATCATCATGGTTTTATCGGCTGTCATCAAAGTTCGACGTACTCGCTCTCTGTGTCTCCCATTGCAAGCGAGAGCCATAATGGAGGCATGCAGCGTGATTCTTGGTATTCCGTGAAGCGGAAGTATCATCAGCTTGAGAGTCCGGAAGCTGTGGGAAAAGAAGCGGCTCGTCGTACCCTCCGGCGTTTAGGAGCCAAGAAGGTCTCTACGCAGCAAGTGCCGGTTGTCTTCGATCAGGAGACAGCGCAAAGTTTATTGGGGCATTTGGCGACGGCGGTTTCGGGGTACTCACTCTATAAAGGGGCGTCATTTTTATTGGGATATCTTGGTAAGCGGCTGGCTCCAGACTTTGTTACCGTTTATGACGATGGGCGACTGCCAGAGGGATTAGGGTCTCGTCCGTTTGATGGTGAAGGATTGCCGACCCAAAAAACTTCAGTTCTCGAAAAAGGCATGTTAACCGGTTATCTATTGGATACGTACTCAGGCCGAAAGCTTGGCATGAACTCGACTGGCAATGCGTCACGCGGGGTTGGCGATAATCCCTCTGTTGGTCCAACGAATTTATACTTGGAACCCGGAAC
>BQIY01000204.1 GCA_021604265.1 Nitrospirales bacterium | reverse complement strand
TTCTTTGACATCAAGTTCTGTTGCGGAGTGATAGTGACGCGACGGCCGCCAGGTGAGAGTGGTCTGTTGTTCTTGTGTGTCAAAAACGAGGGGATGTGTATTACCATATTGCTCCAGGTAGGTGCGAAAATTTTCATGCGCCAACCAGGCCGGGTCAAAGGTTCCTCTCATGAGGAGTGTCAGTTCGGTGGGGATGCCATAAAAGGAACGGCATAATTCCCCGTCTTTTTTTATGGCAATTTCCGGTAAGGATTCATGGTCAGACAGTACCACTTCCAGCCGTGAGGCGGACGGTACGGTTTCCGTCAGCAGTGTGTGAGGCGATGACGCTGGCAGCAATTCTTTTCGTAGGAGATTCCGGCGAGCGGTATGATTGCCTGGCAGTGAAAAGGTTTCTGGTACGAGGACGTTGATGGTCGTCAGAAGCGCACAAATGACATGTTTGCATTGAGAGGTCGACGTCCATGCTGGACAGTCGCAGGTATAGCGTAAGTCTGGCTCGTGTGCGGAAAATTGAACGGAGTATCGCTGGGTCCCTTTCACGTAGGCGGTGAGCAATGTCTGGTCGGTATTCCATTTATAGAATTCCAACCGTTCTCGCGAGTAGTAATCATACCCTCGGAGTATATAGTCTTTGGGAGCGAGCGCATAAATATGGTTGGGCGGAAGGGCTTTCAGCCTTTCGAGAATATGTGAAGCGTTCTTATGCATGATATGGGCGGAAAACTTTGCAGTTGCTGCGCCGGTGTCAGGGCAACGGTTGTGTTCGACTCGATATGTCGTCGTTGAAGTTCATCGTAGGCAAAAGGATCATCGTAGGGCAAAGAGTATCGTAAACATCGGATGATTGCCAGTCAGGGTATTCAAGGTCCGTCACTGTATGCCGGCGTCGGAATGTTCTTGAAACAGCGAGAACACGGCATCATGTCTCAGGCGTGGGCGGGGTCTGATGGTCCGTCAAGTACCCAAACGCGGTGATGTGGTGAGGCAACGCAATCGGTGTGGAGATGGTTGCTGGAACTGGAATCGCAGGGGGATGCTCAGTTGAAGTTTTTTTATTGATCTCGATTGACCATGTACTGGGACACAATCGCCAAGGATCGTTTAGCCATTCCATCGGCAAAGGGTTCTAAGTCTAGGCTGGCAGCCTTGACGTATTCTTGAGCCCGCTGCGTGGCGTAGGTCAAAGAGTGGTGTTCATGCATGAGGGTAATGATGGTCGTCAAGTCTTCATCCGTAATCACGCGGCTTTGTACTTTTGATTTAATCCACTGCCGTTGGTCATCTTTACACGTTTGAAAGAGATGAAGAAGCGGGAGTGTGACCATCCCTTGCCGGATATCTTTTCCTAACGTCTTGCCCAGTCGAGCGCCGTCTGCCAGATAGTCTAAGCAGTCATCAGTCAGTTGAAAGGCCATTCCTAAGTTTAATCCGAATCGAGCCAGAGCCGCCTGTTCTGCTGGCGTCCCTTCACCAATGGCCGCTCCAATTTTACACGAGGCGGCGACGAGGGTGGCGGTTTTATATTCGACAATTTGCAAATATTCCGGTTCGGTAATTTCTGGACGACTATTCGCACATAACTGCAAGACCTCACCTTCAGTCATTTTCCGACAGGCATCAGCAAGTGATTCATTGAAGCCATGATTATGGAATGAGGCAATCTGAGTCATGGCTTGGGAGTAGAGGTAATCTCCAACAAGAATGCTGGCGTGATTTCCCCAGATTCGGCGGGCTGTTTTTTCGCCGCGACGAATATCTGCCTCATCCAAGACGTCATCGTGGAGTAACGTTGCTGTGTGGATATATTCAATCAAACTGCCGAGGAGGAGGTATTCTCGTTGAATGAACCCGCAGAGTTTGGCGCTGAGAATGAGCAATAACGGGCGAATGCGTTTACCGCCACTCGCCATGATTTGGCTTGAAATGGTATTGATCAGAGAGGCTTCAGAATTGAGATTTTTGTGGACTTGTAATTCAACTTCATTCAACTCCTCTCGATAGGCATCCCAGACATCAGCCATATTGGTGAGGTTTTGAAGAGTTGGGCTGTTACCACTCATGGCGGGCGATACTAGGCGGTATCTGACAGATTGTCAAGCAAAATGAGCCTCTTCAACAGGCCATTGGACCTGCGAGCAATGGTGAAGTGTTGTTCGAGTTTTCATCACAGCCTTCGCCTTGACAGTGTCTGAATTCTTCAATTAATGTTATCCCTTAGTTTTCAAGGGCTTAATTCTCATTCACTCCCTAGCTTCGCTTGATGACGAATGATGGATGGACTCTCTGAATTGAGGGAGGGACGTCTACATTCGAGGGTGAGAGAGAGCAATCGATTTCGTCGATCCCCAGTGAAGGATAGAACGTACCCATGAACATTCCAGGTTTACCTCCAGCTCAAGGGCTCTATCACCCAAGCAATGAGAAAGATGGGTGTGGAGTCGGGTTCATTGCGCATATTAAAGGCGTCAAATCTCACGGTATTGTTCAGGATGGTCTGCGAATTCTCGAAAATTTATATCATCGAGGCGCTCAAGGTTGTGATCCCTGCACGGGAGATGGAGCGGGAATTCTTCTTCAGATTCCCCACCAATTTTTTAGCCGAGTCTTGAAAGATCAAGGCACGACCTTGCCTCAGGCCGGTGGCTATGGAGTGGGAATGCTCTACCTGCCTCAGGAAGAGAAGTCTCGACGGCAGTGTGACGTGTTGATAGAAAAAATTATTCGGGAAGAAGGTCAAGAATTCCTCGGATGGCGTGATGTGCCAGTTAAACAGGAAGCCATCGGTGCTCAGGCGAGGACGACTCTCCCGGTGATACGCCAATTTTTTGTCGCACGCGATCTCCTCAATGAAGCGCAATTTGAGCGAAAGCTGTATGTCATACGAAAACGTATTACTCGTGCGATTCGAGAGTCGGCTATTGCCGATCGTGAGCATGTCTACATCTGTAGTTTGTCAGGCCAGACGATTGTGTACAAAGGCATGTTGCTTCCACAGCAAGTTGGGACGTTCTACCCTGATCTGGCCGACCCCGCCTTTGTTTCTGCGCTGGCGTTAGTACACTCTCGATTTAGTACCAACACCTTTCCAACCTGGTCCTTGGCTCATCCCTATCGGTTTACGGTCCATAACGGTGAAATTAATACCCTGAAGGGTAATGTCAACTGGATGAGGGCACGACAAGGTCGCTTAGCGTCGAAATTGTTTGGAGATGACCTTCAGAAGCTCTTTCCGATAACAGACGATGAGATGCAAAGCGATTCTGCTTGCTTAGATAATGCCATCGAGTTTCTCGTGATGGCCGGCCGGCCGCTTCCTCATGTCATGATGATGCTCATTCCTGAACCTTGGGTCGGAAATCCGCAAATGGATCTTGACCGCCGAGGGTTCTATGAATATCACGCCGCCATGATGGAACCGTGGGATGGCCCGGCAGCGGTCTGCTTTACCGATGGAAAGCTCATCGGGGCCACATTAGACCGTAATGGGTTGCGACCCTGTCGATACCAAGTGACGACAGACGATTTAGTCGTGTTGGCATCCGAAGCCGGAGTACTGCCTGCTGAACCAAAGAATATTCGTTCCAAAGGAAGACTGCAGCCTGGACGGATGTTTGTGGTCGATACCGTGGAAGGTCGGATCATTGATGATGAAGAGATAAAGTCGGATATGGTGAAACGGAAACCCTACCGACAATGGCTTACAGAGTATCGCGTGTCATTAGATGAGTTACCGGAGCCCTTTAATGTGCCTCAGCCCGATCATCCGACTATTCGCCAGCGCCAGCAAGCATTTGGCTACACCATTGAAGAATTAAAAATGGTGTTGATTCCGATGGCCGTTACTGGAGAAGAACCTATTTCTTCCATGGGTACGGATACGCCGTTGGCTGTGCTTTCGCAGCGACCGCAATTACTCTTCAAATATTTTAAGCAGCTCTTTGCCCAAGTCACCAATCCTCCGATCGATCCCATTCGCGAGCATCTTGTGATGTCCCTGGTGACCAATATCGGTCCGAAACCCAATGTGATTGCAGAAGTGCCGGAAGCCTGTCGACGGATTAAATTGCAGCAGCCAATCTTGACGAATGCCGAACTCCAAAAAATTCGTGACTTTGGAGATCCGAATTTTAAAAGCAAGACCCTCTCCCTACGCTTCCGGGTTGCAGAGGGCCCTGAAGGCTTGGCGTCGGCGTTAGATCAACTTTGCGTGCAAGCGTCGAAGGCTATTCAAGAGGGAGAAAAATTTCTTATTTTGAGCGATCGCGGAGTCAATGATGAATGGGCCCCGATTCCTAGCTTGCTCGGAGTATCTGCCGTCCATCATCACTTGATTCGCCAAGAAACGCGTACGGAAGTCGGTTTGATTTTAGAAACGGGTGAACCACGAGATGTCCATCATTTTGCCTGTTTAATCGGCTATGGCGCGGGTGCTATTAATCCCTATCTGGTGTTTGAATCCCTGGTTGATATGGAACGGGAAGGGTATCTTCCTGAAGGGGTTGATGCGCAAACGGCGGAAGGGAAGTTCGTCAAAGCGGTGGACAAGGGCCTGCTAAAGATCTTTTCGAAAATGGGAATCTCGACACTGCAGTCCTATTGCGGTGCGCAAATCTTTGAAGCGTTGGGCTTAAACCCTGAACTCATTGACCGGTACTTTTCGGGGACCGCCTCCCGCATTGGGGGCATTGGGATTCGGGAAATTGGCGAAGAGACATTGAGGCGGCACTCTCAGGCGTATGAACCTGTGCCTCTTCGGCAACTCGATTTTGGAGGGGAAATTCACTACCGGATTCAGGGAGAACACCATAATTGGAATCCGGATGTCATTTATAAACTCCAACATTCCACGAAAGCCAATGATCCAAAGACGTTCGCTGAATTTTCCACCCTCGTGAATGAAGAGCAAAAACGGCGGTCCACGCTTCGCGGGCTGTTTGATTTTTCCTTTGCAGAGACCCCTCTCCCTCTTGGCGAGGTTGAACCGGCTAAAGACATTGTGAAGCGATTTACGACTGGAGCCATGTCATTTGGGGCGATCAGTAAGGAAGCGCATGAAACGCTCGCCATTGCGATGAATCGTCTCGGGGCCAAAAGTAATACGGGTGAAGGGGGGGAAGATCCTGAGCGTTTTGGCGTACTTGAGAATGGCGACTCGAAAAACTCCTATATAAAACAGGTAGCGTCTGGACGATTTGGAGTGACTGCCCATTATTTGGTTAATGCCAAAGAACTGCAAATCAAGATGGCGCAAGGGGCCAAACCTGGAGAAGGC
>BQIY01000203.1 GCA_021604265.1 Nitrospirales bacterium | reverse complement strand
CGGAAAATTCCCGGCCGATCGCAAAGTTATCGATGTAATAGGTCGCTCCTTCGTGATTTGTCCCGAATTGCAACTTCATGTATCCCGTCACGTCCCAATCAGCCATGATCATTTCTTCAACCACCGTATGACCGGTCTTGGTTCGAAGAAGTTCATAAAGATTGAATTGCGCCGTATGCCATGCATCGTCCCTCACAATCCCCGGCACTGATCCGATATCGGCGATATTGACCCGTTGATGTTTGACCTCTGTGTCATGATCCGTAAAGCCAATGCGATACCATCGTCCTGCCACCTTAACGTAAAAACTGGTTTTGACATTCGGTTCGATTCGATAATCAAATTGCACGATGGGAAACGCACGAACGTCGAACGGTGAGGAGTGGACGTTCACCGCAAAATTTCCACCACGGACAGTATTGACTATCTTCAACGCCTTCGTGCCATCGAATGTGGCTAACTCGTCAAGGCTCACGGTTGCACCAACATCGCCGTCGCGATTCGACCATTGCCCGATATGGTGTTCAAAGGTTTCCTGTACAAGATACGGTCCCGATGGGACTGCCCCACTCACTTCATGGGCCTGCAAGTTTGGGGACTCAACAGGCATAAGGCGCGACCCCTCTCCCACAAGATCGCTGGACATGATGGCATAGAAGGCATGAAGCTGTGTGACGTTCGTGAAAAGACTGCGGCGGTCGGGTTGTTGATATGAAGGGAGGTATGTCCAGGTTTGAGTCATTGAGTCGTATCCATAAATGGCCAGACGATCAAGGGGCGTGGAACTGTTCAGGTCATCTGAAAGCTTGACCTCTAATCGAGCAGGCTTCATAAATTGTTCGCGAGATTCTTTGACCTCATACGCTTGGCTCACGAGCTCCCTCCCGTGCTCTGATGAGAACTCAGGGACCGCAGAGGCAGCTTGAATCAGCACCAGTCTGAAGGGAGCGGTGATGGCTTGCTCGGGAACCGTAAGCTTGACTCGCCCATCGGGACTCTTAATCACCCCTCCCCACGCGTTTGGGATGACATTCGCCACATGCAGCGTCACTCGATCTTCAACGATCCGCCCGTCATGTGACGTCACCACAAGCCGTATGGTGTATGTCCCCTTGAAATCAATCGGATGGTCCTGAGGGTGCGACGGAAGATACACATAGTTTTTGAGACCGGTGTCCCAGGTGGCCAGGTTGCCTTCAATCGTGAGATCTGCAGATTGATAAAAATGCAAGTCTTCCGGCGTTGCATCTTTGGATTGTGGTCTGTCCGAAGTTGCGATGACTGTCCAGTCTGTAGGGTTAGCACCTTGGCCATATTCCACACGGTATTCTTTAAAATTTTTCCCGTAAGCTCGCCCAAAAATTGGGACATTTGCTCTCACTAATGCGTCTTCGTAGGGCACGAAGATTTCCCCGATTAATCCGTGAGACTCCGCGTACACACGTGTCAGGTTCATGGGCAAGTGGGAATCAGACGACACTTGAATGAACGTCGGGTCTGCGCTGATGATATCCTCTTGACAGCCACGACCAAGACCGCACGGAAACCCTTCTCCAGGGAATTTTTCACTGAGACCTTGTGAAGCCGGACGGATTCGATCATTGCCACGCTCTACACGTACCACACCCTGACTCGAACCAACTTGCGCACACGTAGAATCAATGGCCCCCAATACCAGCATCATGAGCATGGGAATGGCGAGATAAATGGTCTTCATCATGAACCCTCTCAATGTTGAGATCCGACGTTGGCTTGACACCTTATGAAGTCTGTTATGCCAGACACTTAGGGAAACGTAACGCCGACAAGATGGCTCTGCCGATCATAACTGTATTCACTGGTGATGCCTTCTGCGTTTGTCACTGAGATTAAATTTCCAACATCATCATGTTGGTACATTGCCGAGCGGCCTTGCCCATCACGGATAGATGCCAGCCGATGAGTTTCAAGATCATAGTTAAAGGTAATGAGGTGACCCTGCGCATCACTGATAGAGTCCAGATAGCCATTTGCCCCATACGCAAGAGAGATAGTGTTACCGTACTGATGTCCCTGAACATGCATGAGCCTGCCTTTTCGATTAAATCCATAGATGGTTCCTTCGCTGTCTTGTAGACTGTGGGTCCCATCGCCGTTTTGTGTTAAGGTTTCCTGGTCGTCAACTTCAGAGGTAAATTCTCCGGGGTTGGTTCTGAGAAATTTAGACTCACGGCCATTCGCCTTGAATAGCTTGATGGCTCTACCAGACGCATTTTGTATATGCATCAGATAATTGTGGGTCCAACGCTTACCAACAGGACTATCAATCCTGGCATGAGAGAGATAACTCCTCTGGACCCGTATCTGGATTCCTTTTCCGTCAAACCCAATATCAACAGCTGTCTGCTCTCCTCCATGTCCGACCCACCAACCGTAATTCTGGGTAGGAGACTCCTCTAACCCAGCTCTCTGAATTTTTCCGTTCGACGAACAGCCCCCTAAAATGACGACAATAAAACTGCATAACAACAGGAGAAGTTGACAAGAGGCTCTTCGATACACAGAAAGCTCCTTACTGCTACAGTCGGCACCTCCTTTATAAAGAAAAGGCGCGCATAATGGCTCTTTCAGGCACTGGGCCAATACATTAAGTATACGAGGCAAAACAATGGGATTACAACCGCTCAACTATGCGAAACGCCTTGCTATGAGAGCATATTATTTACGGGCACTTTGCCTGTCTTAATCGGCATCCCTGGATGCTCGCCGGGCCTAGAACCCATACGGTTCACGCGCTCCCCGATCCAGGCTCCCATCTTTAGTTCAACACCGCTCTAGAGTTGATTATTTCACGATGTTAGGTTAGACTCCGTCGTTTTTTGGTATTTTCATTCATGTTTTGTGAAGTTTTTGAATTTTGAGAACGTTATCATCGGTCTAGCTGCACCCTATTTTCAATGAAGAGTTTGTGGTCTTCACCGTATTTTCTTCAAACTGGGTCAAGCTGAGGATGCTCTCACCACATCGCAGTTGTGACGCAAATCTCTCACGATTTCACTACCTCTTGTAGTAACTACCGTGTTTCATTCAATCTAAGCGGAGGAGAAGAGCATTGAGGATTTACACGATAAGCGATGCACTGCCTCAGTCTGATTTTGAGGTTAAACAGTTAACGTGTTTCTTCTTGAAACCCATTGGGTTACTCCTTTTCGTATTTGGTCTTTTCTCTTTTCCGTCATTCGTTTTAGCCGCGGAGCGGATTGATCCTCATGCCTGCGCATGGTACGCAGGGAAGGTCTCCCCGGCGGACTACGAAGGCGAGATTGAACGCCGCATCACCACGCCGCCGCCTGAAGATTCGGCGGAATATCCCTACCGACTCTGTATCATCGCTGAACTCATGAAAAGAGCGGGAGACTCACGCGCAAGCTTGTACTATGAACAAGCGATCGAACTCCATCCAGAGGAACCAGCACTGGAACTCATCTATGGAGAATATCTGCAATGGATGCGAGGAGTACGAAACGGGGGATTAGCCGTCGAAGCCAAAGAGCACTATCGCCTGGCGCAAGAAAAAGTTACAAGATTGAAAGAGCAAGATCGATGGGGAGCACGAAATGATGAGAAAACCAATGATGACCTAAAAAAAGCCCTCTTTTACTTAAATCAAGAGAATGGGATCGGTCTGTCTTTCGGCGGCAAAGAACCGTTTGTTTTTTTCAGTACGATCACGGAAGCCCGCAATGATACCGTCGCATTTGACTATCAATGGGTCGACAGCCGCGCCTTTAACGCAGAGGCGCTCTATTCTGCTAGCCGTAGCAACTTGAATCGTCCGCTTACCCAAAGAGAATTAAAAGGCATTGCCCGTCATAAATTAGGCGTCGTAACGTCTAATCGTTTACGAGTTCAACTGGGAAAACTTCGTTCGATCGATCTCACCTATCGATACCTTCGATTTAACGATGCAAAGATTCCTAATTACCGTGATCCCACACGCAATGTAAACGATATTGGACATGAGTACGGCATATCGTTTTCCAATGACTTCCAACTTCCGTACGCAATCGATGTATTCCTCCAAGCCGGAGCTAAGACCATTCGCCGGACGACATCAGCCGAAGGTTTTAACGATAAAAAAGAAGACTCGCAACGATACAATGTTATCCTTGGCGCTTCGCGGTTGATTGGGCCTGGAAAAATTACCGGAGAGTTTGAATTCCGACATCAAGTGTGGGATCCCGGGCTCAATTGGGCTGGAATCAATACCTATCAAGGGAACCTCTTGTACCAAACTCGCCTGTTTGGAACCAATCGTTGGATTTTCGATGGAACGTATGTATTTCAGGACGTCGATCAGAGCAGCTTTAATCCTTTTAATGATAATATGAAAACACTCGTCGCTCAGGCGACCTATGTGTTTACCGTTCCACAATTCTTGAGGAGTCATGTTGGCGGGGGAGATGTGTTTGCTGGCTATGCAGATTCATCGACACTCATTGCCTCCCAATCGCAAAACGAAGTCAAGAAAAGACAATTCTTCGCCGGCTTTGCCTTGCGACGCGTTGACCTCACTCCTTCTCTCAATCCCTTTGATCTCACGTTCAGAAGTTCATACTACAAGAGCCGAGTGAAGCGGGATTCATCACAAGACCATACTCAATGGCGAAATGAATTAACCTTCGGCTATCGACTCGTGGAAAACCATGAAGTGCAATGGATACCGCAGGGGTCAAGTTCGATTCAGCCTGCGCTGGTCAGCCTTGAAGTACCCTTACGCCATGACGGATCGGTAGAAGGACTGCGAGAATTTGCCAACTATCGTGTTGGGCTTCAGGTAAAGGGAGACTTCATCTTTACTCGGACCACCGTACCCTTTCCGTTCTATGGCACACTCGGGTATGCCCTTGAACGATTCTATCATCTGAAAGAGAATTTCCACATCTTTCTCTTCCGTCTTGGAACCGGGTTTTAAAATTTTTTGACGGTACGGTTTTCGCCACAATTCGTTTTGACCGGTTCTGGCTGCGACTTTTATCAGGGTACAGACCGACTGGTCTTTTTTCATCAAGCATACTCATCAACAAAGCTGGCGGTCATGAGTATTTCCAGTCTTCTACGATCTTGATTACTGCCCGGGGCGGGTCTCATCTCTAGAATTTCCCTCATTGTGGCCATATGAAACCATTACGGCTCACGTTATTCCTCATCTTGCTCGGAGGGTGCTATGCAAGCCTGTCCGGATGTTCTTCTTCATTACAATGGGTCGCTGAGCCATCTTTGCCAGCACCAGCTTGTGT
>BQIY01000202.1 GCA_021604265.1 Nitrospirales bacterium | reverse complement strand
TCCTTCTCCAACGTCGTCTTAACCAGTTCCTCGGCTAACTTCAGCTCTCCCGTATCAAGATAATGATTCGTTAGTCGCTCTCGAGCAGCTGAGGAATCAGGATTCAATTCTACAGCACGCTTGTAACTTGCCAACGCATTGCCTGACTGACTCATAAAGGTATAATAATCCCCTAAGAACAGATGGGGCTTTTCACTCTGAGGTTGCTGCACGGCCAGCTGCTGATACGTCGCTTCCGCCTGATCAAACTTTTGATAGGCTTGAAAAAAGAGCGCTAATTTCACATACAACCCTTCATTGTCAGGGTCTAGCTTAATGGCTTGACGATACTGGGCTTCGGCCTCACCCGTCTTTTGTCGAATGGCATAAAAATCGCCCAACGCCATCACCAGTTGCGTAGAGTCTGGATGTTTGCCTAAGGCATCTTGAAGTGTCTGTTCTGCCGTCGTGAAATCTTCCAACCCGACATAGGCTCGCGCGAGATCTAGATAGATTTGAACATTATCCGGGTCTAATTCAATCGATTTCTCCAGCTCGGTTATCCCTTCATGATATTCTTTTTCACTGATCAAACTTCTCCCACGAAGGAGATGCCCCTTCGGATCTTGCGGCGAAGACGCCAACACAATCTCAGCTCGTTCACGTGCTTCGGATGGTTTCTTTCCCAGTAAAAACAATTCACCTAATTTCAGCTGAGCATCTTGGTTGGACGGATCCAAATCAACAGTCTTACTGAGTTCCCCGTAGGCTGACTGCACGTCGGTGATTCCACCAATTTTCAAATGACTCAAGGCCAACTGATAATGTCCATTGGCATCTTTCGGGTCAATTTGAATCACGTTTTTAAATTCAATCACCGCCTCTTGATATTTCTCCTCTTTACTGTATGCGAGACCCCTCTTATAGTGCGTTTCCTTTTTCTCCTCTGCCGTCATCTGCGTACAATTCCCCAAGAGCAAGATGAGACAAGGAATAAAGCAGGTAACGAGCACGTGAGCCGTCCGTCTACACATCATAAAGTCAATCTCCTCCGTCGATAAGGTTCTGATGTCATTCGCAGAAAAGTCGAGTGTTCACTTTGCTGAACGTCCCGGCTAATAAGATAAAAATCCGAACTGTCATATGATTGAGTCATGTGAACGCGTTAACTGACGAATCAACCTCTCTTCAACCCCACCATACTGCATTTCCCCTTGAGACGATTCGCCATACAGAACACGCCTCTTCTCTTCATTGACATTCTCAAGAATCCGTCGATATAGTGGATTCGAAAGGTTTCTTGTAGAGCTGTGCATTGATCATGTTCACTAGATGATCTCAGCATTCGGCACCATTCATCGTAAAAAGAAAGTTTTATTATGTCTGAACATACCGCGCCGTTTACTCCTGATCAAATCGGCTTTAGCCCAGTGCGTTTCTCAAGTTCTGGAACCTTTATTACACATAAAGATAATATGGTTGACCCCTATGCGGAAACTCGCATCGCGAAAGAGGTCCAGATTGAAGGAACGCAATATATTCCCCAAGTCAAAGAGCTATTCCCCTGCCTGATTCTCTTGCATGATCGCTGGGGACTCACGGCTCATGTTCAGGCCTTCGCCAAGCAACTCGCCTGTGAAGGCTATGTGGTCCTTGTCCCTAATTTATATGGTCGCCTAGGAGGAATGATTACGGCAAACGATGAAGTCGCCGAATCCCTTATGAGTCGTCTCGACGAACAACTGGCGCTGAAAGATATCAATGCCTGTTGTGAATTCCTCAACACCAACATCCCCGAAGATACCAACTTAGATGTCACCAAACGAAACCTGCATGGCGTCATTGGACTCGGAATGGGAGGCGGACTGGCTATTCAGTTCGCAGCACGACGAAGACGGCTGAGAGCCGTCGTGTCGTTTTATGGATCCATCCCTCAGAACACCAGCGAACTCGCCAAAGAAATGTACTGTCCGATTTTGTACCACGCCGTACATCACAATGGGTTTTCAGACATTGAATCGGTCAATCAACTTCAACAGCAGGCGAAAGAAGAAGGGAAAACCGTAGAAATCCAATCGTATCCAGACGCCCCGCCAGGGTTCTGGAATCAGTCAAACCCTGAGACTTATCGCCCGGAGGCCTCTCAACAAGCTTGGAATACAACCATGAAATTTCTCAATGACATATTGAGAAATTCCTAGCCCTCTGCCCGCTTCTTTTTATAATTGTACCAGAATGGCAAGATTTGACTAGTCCTTTTTCCCATCTAAATATTTAAGACTTCCTACAGGCAGTCATGATGCCTCGCCTTTTATTGCTCAGATCGCATGTCATGATGGCCATGCTCAGTATCGGCTGGGTTCTTTCAGGACTAACATACGGCGAAGAGCCAACCCTTCGGGAGTTCAGCCAGATACAGCAATCCGATTTAATGACCATTGCATCTGACAATGACGCCCTCAATTTCTATCAAAAAAATTTCCCTAGCTCACGGAAGATGTCCCGTCATAATCGAAACACATCTCGCACACACCCTGAACCGGTTCAATCACATCACCATATCACCCTGGTCGCCAATCTCTTAGCTTCACGGTTAGCTGCCACGATTCAATCCGTCGTACAAGAACAGAAGAGCCTCGATATCCACCCATTTTCCGAGCAACAGCCGGCGACACTCAAGTGGTTGAGGAATCAGTCCATTCCACACACTGTCACAAAAATGCTGGAGTTCCAGAAACATGCCGACGCCTATGTCTTCAAGAATACACGACCACCAGACCCTGTCGACTCAAGTCAATTCGATAAATTTGCCACGTATGTTGATCAACACTACCCAGCACTCACTGGTCAAAAAGACTCATGGGTCGGGATGCTCGAACAGGGTAATCTTTCCGGTATTTCCGAGCGCTTCTCTGAGTATTGGAAACTCGAATCATCTCACAATTCTCAAGCTGAAATATCACAAGCCCGCCACGAAAGCTATGAACAGTATTATGTCCGTACACGTTTGCGGCCGGTCTTCAAAGCCCACCTTATCGCTCTGACCATCCAAGCTGAGGCTGAGGCCATACAATTCGCCCAACACTCTATGACTCAAATCACCAACGAACAGAATGCCCGCACTCTGACCAAGAACCGGGCCAGACTCTGCGGCAGATGGCATTGGACTGTGCATAATCATCAAAATCATTCTAACCATAAAATGACGGTGTTCCTTGGGGATCCTGCGCAGTCTCCTACCAAACACCCACAACCAGCTGAACTGAAAATTCATGGAGAAACCGTGTATCTCCTCTGGAAGTTCCCTAAAGGCTTTCAAGAAGATAGTCTTCTCTTGAGTCAAAACGATAAGCGACTGGAGGGAACATTTCACAACACCCTAGGCCCCCATGGCAGCATTTCCGGTAAACGCCTGTCTACCTGCAAACCATAGCCCTCTCCCGGCATTGACTCGTATTCGTTAACAGAAAAATCGGGTATACTAGAAGTAGAGGAGGAGAACATGAGCTTGGTCTCCCCAGAGGTACTCGAATCATCAATCCAAGACATCGGTCGTACCCTGAACGATCGCTCTCGCCGGTTTACCCTCAACATTTTTAACCATCGACGCATCATTAACCTCCTCTTGGATTGGGGAACGAGGGATGAAGAATTTAAGGTCCAGCTCTTTCGCTTTGTGGATGTGCTTCCAACACTTGAGACCGATCAACAGTTCATTCAAGTCTTTAAGGAATACTTTCAAGATCTGGCCGTTCTCCCCTCATCCGTTCGCCGGCTGATCCATGAGACACCCGCTAATTCGTTACGTGCCCACATCGGCACACGATTCCTTCGACGACAATTCCTCAGAACAGCCGAAACCTTTATGGCTGGACATACTGCAGAAGATGCCAGGGCCACTCTCTCTCATCTTTGGAAATCCGGATGCGGATATTCCGTGGACTTACTAGGTGAAGCAACGGTCAGTGAAGCGGAAGCTGATCACTATCGAGATCGTTGTCTCGCAACCCTGCGCTTCCTTCACCAGGAAACACAAGGATGGGAACACCAACCCATACTTGAAAAAGATCACATCGGCCCTCTTCCCCGCGTTCAACTTTCGCTGAAGGTTTCGGCACTCTACTCTCAACTCGACCCGATTGATCCAGAAGGAAGTTATGAAGGCGTTGCCCAACGTCTTCGTCCCATTCTGGACCTTGCAACCGATCTTCCTGCTGCAATCACCTTTGACATGGAACAGGCCGAATTCAAAGACCTGACGATCAAGATCTTCACACGTATCCTCTCAGAATCTTCCTATTCATCGTATCCCTATGCAGCGATCGCCCTCCAGGCTTACCTCAAAGAGACGGCCCAAGATTTAGAAAACCTTTTGGTTTGGGTTCGAAAACGAGGAATCCCCATTGGCATTCGACTCGTGAAAGGCGCCTATTGGGACTCAGAAACCGTGCAATATCAACAACGACGATGGCCTATTCCAGTATTTTTAAATAAAGCCGAAACCGACATCAATTTTGAAACCCTCTCTGAAGTCTTGCTACAAAACCTTGAAGTGCTCAGGCCAGCATTCGGCACACACAATCTTCGAACCTTGTCCCACACGCAAGCTCTGGTTGAAACCCTTCATCTCCCTCAAGAAGCCTGCGAATATCAAATGTTGTTTGGGATGACGGATGGACTCCAGGAAGCCGCTATTGACGAAGGATTTCGCATGCGGGTCTACACACCAGTCGGAGAGCTTATTCCCGGCATGGCTTACCTTGTTCGTCGTTTACTGGAAAATACCGCGAATGAAGGGTTTATTCATCAACATCACGCAACGAACACGTCAATCGAAGGACTCTTAGCTCCGCCACAAATTCAGGACTCCTCAACTCCACCACAACCTCAACATCCTCAAGCATCTCAAGTCTCAACAGATCGTCAAGATTTCCAGAATGAACCTCTGACGGATTTTTCTCAACAAGGTTCAGATGTTCCGATTAAACAAGCTCTCACACATATTCGCCAACAACTTGGAAAGGCATGGGTCTATCCTGTTCCGACAGGCGTAATACCGACTGGCCCTGAACTATTGACGGTGAACCCCAGTCAACCTGAAGAGACCATTGCCAGGTTCCAAAGCCTGAGACCTCATGATATTGATATCATGATCGAATCAGCTAAGGCAGCCATGAATATGTGGCGTCTCACACCCGTATCAGCACGAATCAAGATCCTGTTCAACGCGGCTTCGTTGATGAGAACGAGGCGTTCGGAATTGATCGCATGGGAAATCTTTGAAACCGGAAAACCCTGGCGAGA
>BQIY01000201.1 GCA_021604265.1 Nitrospirales bacterium | reverse complement strand
CACTCGCGTTTTAAATTGTCGAGAATCCATCTTGAGGGTTGAAGGTAAAACGAGTCCGCAGGAAAATGCACTCCACGTTTGTCCTCCACTCTCGCGCCCTCGTGATGTTTCGTGTTGCCGGGTTTCGCCCCGGCAGGCGAGACCCTTTTGTTTCGGCAAAAGGACCCAAAACCAGGGACGCCCCATCTGGCCTTAGGAGAGCGAACGGACGCCAACCGGAGGCGGACCAACTCGCAGGGCTCACACAAGGCCCGCCGATGAGGAGAGCGTCCCTCCCTTGGGCCAGACGGCAGGCGTCGGAGCAGTGGAGGCAACCATCCCAGTGACTTCCATGAGAGAACGATGAGGTCTATATTCTGTAAAATTAACTATACGCGAACCGATATGGGAGTTTTGAATAATAATAATAATTTCCAAGGGAATATTGACCCGCAGGCACGTTGCATAATAGAGGACTCGGGTCGGTTCAGAAAAGCATGTCCTGAGCCTTTCGAAGGGTTCGTCCAGTCCTGCCCTGTGTTATGTCGAAAGGAAGACCGCAGCCATTTTTTCGCGCAGAGCGTGCTTCCAGTACGTGAGCACGGGAAAATGGCAAGAACCGCCGCTGGCGGATTTTTTCAACAGCCCCGATATGGAACGAATATAGGAGGAGACCATGAAAAAAAGTAAAGCCTATCAGCCAGACCTGATTGAAAGCTTGCGTGATGCCGGTGAGGCCGAAAAATATTTGAACGCGGCGCTGGAGGAGGGCGATCCCGAATTGTTCCTCCTGGCGTTAAGGAATGTGGCCGAAGCTCAGGGCGGTGTGGCACAACTTGCCGAAAAGGCCAAGCTCAACCGCGAAAGCTTGTACAAGATACTCTCCGAACGGGGCAATCCTGAACTCAAAAGCCTCGAAGCACTCCTTCACGCGTTAGGATTCCGCCTCGCCGTAACGGCAAACCGCTAGGCTTGACGGATTTACCGCGCAAGGGGATCTCCACCCCTCGCGACAAAAATTTCTAGATATTGGGTTAGGAGACCTGCCCTCAAGCCACTACTCAAGTTACTTTCCACGTCGTATCAGTTCAAGAAAGGGCATCGCATCCGGATCGCTCTGGCCGGAGCCGACAAGGATCACTTCCAATCCGGGGATGGCCCGGCACCCACATGGGAAGTCTGGCCCACACCCCATCGGTTATCCCGTATCGACCTTCCGGTTGTTGGAGAATTAGGGAAACCTCTATATAGTACTTTTCCAGCAATGAATCCTGTATTGCCCTACGTGCATAAATTTCATCTAGCTTAATTCCTTAATATGACTTTGGTCTTCCTTAGTCTTCTATATGGACAAACAGCAGAATAGGCCCAAGAAGAAATGGAATGCGAGAAAACTATCCTTGAAATATGCTTTGTAAGACCATCGAGTAGCCCCACGACCTCAATCTTTGGCTTTTCTGAATTTATTTCGGCGCTAGCGCTATTGGTTATCGTTTATACCGTAACGGACATACGGTATCGCTTCCGTGTCGCAGTCGCTCCACTTCACCTTTTTTGGCTCACCTATGTCCTCATCGGAGTCATTGGCTTCTTAATACTGTTAACGGATGTCTGGGTTACAGAACACTGGCTTGTCCCCCTGTCCTTAATCAGTCAAGCCGAATGGCGAGGGATTCTGGGAGGGTTTTTCCTCTTACTTGCCATGCAATGGTTGTATTATGCATTCATCAAGCCTCCGATTTTCGGCAAGGGCAATTACAAGAAATTTGCCAATGAGTTGTACAAGTTGATCCTAAAAGGATCCGAGAACGAGTTGCCCGTTATTGCGAACGAATTGGCGAGATCTGCGGCATCGCTCGTCAAACTATCCAGGGAAACTCCATCTTCGTGGAAAGATGATGTCGACAACGAAAAAGAGAAACGACGCAAGGCAGATGCTAGCGCTTATGCCCATGACCTAATATTACTAATTGCGAATCGTAAATTGTGCAGACACATCGTTGCATCATCGCCCCTTACAGCAATGGCATTTTTCGAGGAGATGGCGTTCAATCAGAAGTACAGCATTCCTATTGGGTCTTTCGCTGTGAATATTTCTACGGAAGCTATCTTACATAATGATTCGATTTTGTACCATGAGGGTGAAGGCTATATTTCTGGATTGATGGGCTATCGAAAAGATTTCAGTCAGGCACTCTATGGTAATTTTCGATTGGTGGAGGCCCTTGCTCATGACGGCCGATCACCTCTAGATATTCCTTACGAATTCGTTCGGTCATGGAATGTCGCACAGCTTGAAGTCTATTCTAGAGTAGTACTGATAACTCTACAAAACTACCTCGATAGCAACCGTTGGAACCAGCACTCTTTTGCTTTGTATCGCGCATTAAAAAATATCGAATGCTCCTGCAGGGATGTTTATAAATTAAACAATGTTGCCCAAGACTGCTTTTCTTCTGATATTTTTTTAAGGCTGAAAGCTGCGGTTGATTTTGTAAAGGAAGCGGGTAACCTATTAGGTCAACAGGATACTCTTCCACCAACCGTCCTTCGAGTACGCGACCGCCAAAAACATCGTGGCGATTTGTACGACCACATTGCCAATCTTATGTTTGAAAAAATTCTATCCGCTGCGTCTGTAAAAGAACCAGAAGATACATGCTGGTGGATCCATCACAATGTTGTATGGTTTGAATTCTTCGGCTTTATTCGAGAAGGAAAAGCTTGGAAAATTATCAATCATAAGCTTCGCCGGCTTTTATATGACGAGATACGCCGACTGGATGATCTCCCCAATTATAAATCCTCAAAAATTTTGGGGTTCTGTCTAAATGTCTTAGGGCCAATTGTAAGAAACGAAAGATACGACAGAGAGCAAAATCCTCTCCACAAGGCAATTATTGCATGGACCAGGAAAAATTACCTTCGCTTGCGAAGCATTCAACCAGACGTTGCCCAATCTTGTCTCTTAGGCAGTATCAGTTTCGACGAACAGAGCGCTCGTTTAGTAAAAACATATTCCAAAGGTCTCAGTCTAGAAGTCCCGAAGGAATATTTAGAGCTTGCCACATAAAGTGATTAAGAAAGTTACATGCTCACAATCTAGCTTATCTCAGGGGTTATGTTAGGAGAAGAAATGGGAACATTCTAAATATTGGAAACACTCCTTTTCCGGCTGAGGCGGGGTCAACTTGCCAGGGTCGAGCGAGCAACTCTGCCATCAGAAATATTTTTCTAAGCCTCCTTTTTTTTCTACACCAAGATCAGTCTAGTCATTCTTCAAATTCACGTCAAAAGAACACTTTCCACGCGTGCACAGTCCGCGAGTAGAGAGACCAACCAGGCCCTCTTTTCTTGATTTCGGTTATAGTGAATCTATGGCCTTGAGGCGCAAACATCCGGCTTCCAAACAACCTCACCCACGAACGAGGCGCAAGCGTGGGCTAACATTTACTCTGCTCTTGGGTTTCATGCGCCATGGGTGGCGCGTGCTCCGTGCGATCATGAGGGGGGTGCTGGCCTCTCACCCGATCGTTCGGATCGTCGTGATCCCGACCATCCTTTTTCTACTGTGGCTCGGAGTCAACTGGGCTTTTCATACGTTCCATAAACCCACCGAGATCTTTTTTCCCTTGGACCAAACACTCAACAAGAGCCCGGTCCAGACCTGGAAAGAATACGAATCCCTCTTTCGGGAGCATGCAACTGCGATCATCACGCCGGAGTTTCTCGCTGCGCTGGCGCAAGTCGAGGGCGGAGGGAATCCTGTGGCACGGACCTATTGGCGATGGCAACTGACGTGGAATCCCTTGGAGCTGTTCAAACCGGCGTCGAGCGCGGTAGGCATGTACCAGATCACCGACGGGACCTTCAGCGAGGCGAAGCACTATTGCATTCACGACCACGTGGTGGTCGAGGACGGCCCGTGGCACGATTGGAAATCGTGCTGGTTCAACAGCCTCTATACCCGCATCCTCCCGAGCCATGCCATCGAGTTGACGGCAGCGCTGCTCGACCACCAAGTTACGCAGACATTGGGACCAAAGCGGATCGGCAAGGTCACACTCCAGCGGAAGCAGGATCTGGCCGCCGTGATTCACCTCTGTGGAGCCGGAGCCGGCCGCGCCTATGCCGCACGCGGACTCAAGTTGACCCGTCATCAACGATGCGGTGACCACAAGGTGAGCAAATACCTGGCAAAGATTAATGAATTGAAGTTCGAGTTCGCCAAGCCGGCGGCAGGAGACAAAACAATCCGGCAGGCGCACTAACCTCCCCGTTATAGATATTCCAAATAATTACTAAACCTCTATTCCCTGCGCGGCTCTTTCGCTGCTGACCAACGCCTGCCGGCTGACCCAAGGGAGGGACGTTCTCATTCGTTGGCGGGCCTTGTTTGAGCCTTTCGACAATACTCACGACAGGCTCCACGAGTTGATCCGCCTTCCTAAAGCTACCGTCAATCCGCTTTCCGCTTTAATGAAGCCAGCCGGGGCGGCAATGGTTATGGGTCCTTTTGCCGAACCATATGAGCCTCGCCTGCCGGGGCGAAACCCAGCATTGTCTCTTATAATCAACAAATTCCGGGTTAATGATTAGGTAGTGAACTAGACACGATTCTATTCTGGTATGACTTAGGTGCTCGTGCATTGTGAAGAATCGGATACTGGAGTTCACAAATGAGCCGAGGTCGTCAATCGGATATATCACCGGGCATCGACACCAATTTTCTCCCGCAGGATTTCCAAAAACTTACGGTCGTCCGGCGAGAGATGCAGGCCGCGTTGTTCGATGCCCGACAGCACGTCAAAAGCTTGCTTCCAATAGGTACTCGCTCCTGTGATGTTCTTCTGCCTTTCAGCTAAATCAGCCAGTTTACAGTATGAGACCCATAAGTCCCGTTGCCATTCGGTGTTGCGGGGGTCGCTCGCCGCCAGTGTCTTTCGAATCGCCAGGCTGTCGCCATAGGCTTGCTCGGCTTTTTCTAACTGTCCTTGTGCCACCGCCACGTTGCCCAGTCGCTCGTAGGACACCGTGAGGTCTCGTTGCCATTCGGTGTTGCGGGGGTCGCTCGCCGCCAGTGTCTTGGCAATCGCCAGGCTGTCGCCATAGGCCTGCTCGGCTTTTTCTAACTGTCCTTGCGCCACCGCCACGTTGCCCAGTCGCTCGTAGGACACCGTGAGGTCCCGTTGCCATCCCGTGTTGCGGGGGTCGCTCGCCGCCAGTGTCTTGGCAATCGCCAGGCTGTCGCCATAGGCCTGCTCGGCTTTTTCTAACTGTCCTTGCGCCACCGCCACGTCGCCCAGTCG
>BQIY01000200.1 GCA_021604265.1 Nitrospirales bacterium | reverse complement strand
AGAGATCAAAAACGTATAATAGAGAGAGGACTCAAAATTATAGAGAAGGCAGAGACTTAAGTCAAACGGGTTATTAGTACTGGTTAGCTAAATACATTACTGCACTTACACACCCAGCCTATCAACCAAGTCGTCTTCTTGGACCCTTCAGGGAAACCTAGTTTTAGAATAGGCTTCGCGCTTATATGCTTTCAGCGCTTATCCTGTCCGAGCGTAGCTACCCAGCTGTGCCGTTGGCACGACAACTGGTACACCAGAGGCTCGTCCACCCCAATCCTCTCGTACTAGGGGCAAATTTCTTCAAGTTTCCTACACCCACAGCAGATAGGGACCGACCTGTCTCACGACGGTCTAAACCCAGCTCGCGTACCACTTTAATCGGCGAACAGCCGAACCCTTGGGACCTTCTCCAGCCCCAGGATGTGATGAGCCGACATCGAGGTGCCAAACCGCCTCGTCGATATGAACTCTTGGAGGCGATAAGCCTGTTATCCCCGGAGTACCTTTTATCTGTTGAGCGATGACCCTTCCACACGGGATCACCGGATCACTAAACCCTGCTTTCACACCTGCTCGACCTATAGGTCTCGCAGTCAAGTATCCTTATACTTTTGCGCTCTACGTACGATTGCCAACCGTACTGAGGATACCATTGGGCTCCTCCGTTACTCTTTGGGAGGAGACCGCCCCAGCCAAACTACCCACAAAGCACTGTCCCCGTACCGGATTACGGATACGGGTTAGAATTCCAGCATAACAAGGGTGGTATTTCACCGACGGCTCCCGAAAGACTAACGTCTCCCGTTCTTCGCCTCCCACCTATCCTACACAAGTTATACCGAAACCCAATACCATGCTATAGTAAAGGTTCACGGGGTCTTTCCGTCTTGCTGCGGGTAAGCGGCATCTTCACCGCTGCTACAGTTTCACCGAGTCCTCCGTTGAGACAGTGCCCAAGTCGTTACGCCATTCGTGCAGGTCGGAACTTACCCGACAAGGAACTTCGCTACCTTAGGACCGTCATAGTTACGGCCGCCGTTAACCGGGGCTTTAGTTCAGAGCTTCGCCTAAGCTAACCCTTCCCCTTAACCTTCCGGCACTGAGCAGGCGTCAGACTCTATACATCGACTTTACGTCTTGGCAGAGTCCTGTGTTTTTAGTAAACAGTCGCCCGGGCCATTTTTCTGCGGCCTCCGAATGCTTCACGAGTTAATCGTTTCACTTTCAGAGGCACCCCTTCTCCCGAAGTTACGGGGTCAATTTGCCGAGTTCCTTAACGGAGGTTCTCTCGAGCGCCTTAGGATTCTCACCCTACCTACCTGTGTCAGTTTTAGTACGGCTACCTATAATACTCACCTTACGAAGCTTTTCTTGGAAGCTTGGTGTTGATCACTTCTGAGCTTACGCTCCCCCATCACCTCTCGAAGTTATACAGGCTACCGGATTTTCCTAGCAGCCCCTTCTACTGGCTTGGCCCTGCTCTACCAGTCACAGGGTTGACCTAACCTTCTCCGTCCCTCCGTGGTTTCAGGATTGCTCCAACATATTATCGGCAGTGCAGGAATATTAACCTGCTTTCCATCGACTACGCCTTTCGACCTCGTCTTAGGGACCGACTAACCCTGGGCGGATTTACCTTCCCCAGGAAACCTTAGGTTTTCGGCGAATAAGATTTTCACTTATTTTATCGTTACTCGTTCCGGCATAATCACTTCCATTTCGTCCAACAGTCCTTACGATCTGTCTTCTTCCTTAAATGGAACGCTCTCCTACCACGCTATTATCACCGTAGCAATAATAACATCCGCAGCTTCGGTATCATACTTAATCCCTTATATTTTCGGCGCAAAAATGCTCGACTAGTAAGCTATTACGCACTTTTTAAATGGTGGCTGCTTCTAAGCCAACATCCTAGCTGTCTTAGCATTCTCACTTCCTTTTAACTTAGTATGATTTCGGGACCTTAGCTAGCGGTCTGGGCTGTTTCCCTCTTGACCATGAAGCTTATCCCCCACAGTCTGACTCCCTTGCTCTACACACACGGTATTCGGAGTTTGGTTGAATGGGGTAGCCGGGAAGGCCCCACCGATTCATTCAGTATCTCTACCCCCGTATGCTAACGCAAAAGGCTAGCCCGAAAGCTATTTCGGAGAGAACCAGATATTGGCCAGTTTGATTAGACTTTTACTCCTAACCACAGCTCATCGCCTCATTTTTCAACATAAGTGCGTTCGGGCCTCCACGGGCTATTAAACTCGCTTCACCCTGGCCATGGTTAGATCACTGGCTTTCGGGTCTACTACATACAACTTAACGCGCTATTAACACTCGCTTTCGCTTTGGCTCCACGTCTGAAACGTTTAACCTTGCTGCATACAGTAACTCGCCGGATCATTATGCAAAAGGCACGCAGTCACACACGGTAATATTCGCTTCCGGTATCCTCAGATACTTTCCACGCCTTGCTTCCCTACCTTATGGTAGTTCCACAAATTAGCATCACCATCGTGCTCCTACAGCTTGTAAGTGTATGGTTTCAGGTACTATTTCACTCCCCTCAACGGGGTACTTTTCATTTTTCAGTCGCCTTACTTGTTCACTATCGGTCGCCAAGGAATACTTAGCCTTAGGAAGTGGTCTTCCCTGATTCACACCGGGTTTCTCGTGTCCGGTGCTACTTGGGTGGCTCTCTAAGAGTGATATACCTTTCGCCTACAGGGCTTTCACCTTGTCTCGCTACTTTTTCCAAAAGTATTCAGCTAGATATATCTTTTGTAACTCTTCTGCTAGTCTCTAACCTAACAATGAGAACTCCCGCTACCCCCAATATACAACGCTTAGAGGCTATTACGTACATCAGGTTTGGGCTCTTACCATTTCGCTCGCCGCTACTCAGGTAGTCGAGTTTTCTTTCTTTTCCTGGGGTTACTAAGATGTTTCAATTCACCCCGTTCGCTTCCATGTCCTATGTGTTCAGACACAGATACCAAGCCTTCTGCTTGGCGGGTTACCCCATTCGGATACCCCCGGGTCACAGCTTATTGACAGCTCGCCGAGGCTTTTCGCAGTCTATTGCGTCCTTCTTCGCTTCTTGGCGCCTAAACATCCACCATACACCCTTAGTAACTTAAATCTCTATCTTCTCTTTAATCCTTTGCCGCTCTCTCGAACGTTTTTGATTCGTCGTTACCTTAAAATCTTATCTCTCGATAGTTTTTAAGGCTGAAATCTGTAGATTCTCTTTTTTTTACTTTAGATGTATTCAATCTTGATTGTTAAATCTTGATTATAAGATAAATTCAACGTCGTCTCCTATCTCACTTCCTTTCAGAAGGATATAGAAAACTCTGTTTTCTTTATTCTTGCCTTGTTGTCAAAGATCTATATTTTTTATCTATATATAGACAAAAAAAAAGAAAAGGAAAGTATCGATACAATTCAACGAGTGTGTTTATAACCATCGTTTTTTTTTTGATCTTTTGGTGATGTCTACTCTTCTTGAGTAGCCTATGACTCACGTCATAAACATAAAGAATAGTACTGTTCACCGTTTCTAGTTTTCCCTAGAAAGGAGGTGATCCAGCCACAGGTTCCCCTACGGCTACCTTGTTACGACTTAGTCCCTGTCATGGAAGCTTCCTTGGGCACCTCCCTCTCCTAAGAGTTGGGTCAGTGACTTCAGGCTACCCCCACTTCAGTGGCTTGACGGGCGGTGTGTACAAGGCTCGGGAACACATTCACCGTGGTATTGCTGACCCACGATTACTAGCGATTCCAACTTCATGAGGGCGAATTTCAGCCCTCAATCCGAACTGGGAACGACTTTTTGAGATTAGCTCCGCCTCTCGACTTCGCTACCCTTTGTATCGCCCATTGTAGCACGTGTGTAGCCCTGGACATAAGGGCCATGATGACTTGACGTCGTCTCCACCTTCCTCCCACTTAACGTGGGCAGTCTCCCTAGAGTCCCCGACATTACTCGCTGGCAACTAAGGATAAAGGTTTCGCTCGTTATGGGACTTAACCCAACACCTCACGGCACGAGCTGACGACAGCCATGCAACACCTGTATTAGTTCCACTCCGAAGAGCGTCTGCAGACTTTCACCTACATAATCCTAACATGTCAAGTCCAGGTAAGGTTCTTCGCGTTGCTTCGAATTAAACCACATGCTCCACCGCTTGTGCGAGCCCCCGTCAATTCCTTTGAGTTTCAGCCTTGCGACCATACTCCCCAGGCGGGGTACTTAATGCTTTCGCTCCGGCGGAGAACCAATAAAAGGCCCTCCACTTAGTACCCATCGTTTACGGCTAGGACTACCGGGGTATCTAATCCCGTTTGCTCCCCTAGCTTTCGCACCTCAGCGTCAGATTCAGTCCAGAGAGTCGCTTTCGCCTCCGGCGTTCCTCATAATATCAACGCATTTCACCGCTCCACTATGAGTTCCACTCTCCCCTCCTGACCTCAAGATTTACAGTTCTGGATGCCGTTCCATGGGTAAGCCATGGGATTTCACAACCAGCTTATAATTCCGCCTGCGTGCGCTTTAAGCCCAGTGATTCCGAATAACGGTTGCCATCTCTGTATTACCGCGGCTGCTGGCACAGAGTTAGCCATGACTTCATCCCGTACCTTTGTCAATCCCTATATGATATTAGCACATAAGGCCTTCTTAATACGCGACAGGGGTTTACAATCCGAAAACCTTCATCCCCCACGCGGCGTCGCTGGGTCAGGCTTGCGCCCATTGCCCAATATTCCTTCCTGCTGCCTCCCGTAGGAGTCGGGCCCGTGTCTCAGTGCCCGTGTGGCCGTTCACCCTCTCAGGCCGGCTACCCATCGTTGCCTTGGTAGTCCCTTACACTACCAACTAGCTAATAGGAAATAGGCTCCTCATCAAGTGCAAGGTCCGAAGATCCCCTGCTTTCATTAACTCTCCTTGTGAAGTGTTAACTTTACGCGGTATTACCAGCCCTTTCGAACTGTTATCCCCCTCTTGACGGTAGATTACCTATTCATTACTCACCCTTTCGCCGCTCTCCCTGACCGAAATCAGTTCTCGCTCGACTTGCATGGAATAAGCACGCCGCCACCGTTCATTCTGAGCCAGGATCAAACCCTTCAAGTTTGATATTCCTGCTTTTTTTTTCGTGACTTCTTTCTCAAGAAGCCTCTGAAACTCGATGGCTCACATTTCGTCTTATTTGTATCTCTACTTTCCTTTTTGTCAAAGATCAAAAGTTCATTTCACTTTTGCTTAGCTTTCGCTTCACTCAAATGTCATGACCTTTT
>BQIY01000199.1 GCA_021604265.1 Nitrospirales bacterium | reverse complement strand
ATGGCGAGAATCCACACCAACAGGGCGCATTTTACCAAGAAGTGAACGCGCAGGAGCCGTCAATTTCCAGAGCCCGGCAACTTCACGGAAAGGCCATGTCGTATAACAATTATTTAGATGCGAATTCGGCGCTGGAGTTAGTCAAAGAGTTTGATGACACCGCTGTGGTCATTGTCAAACATAATAATCCCTGTGGTGTCGCGTTGGGGGCGACCGCAGTAGATGCCTATGTTCGAGCAAGAGCCACAGATCCGACTTCTGCGTTTGGCGGCGTCATCGCGTGTAATCGCCACGTTGATCTTGCGACAGCCAAAGAGGTGACCTCGACGTTTGTTGAAGTCCTCGTGGCTCCAGGGTTTAGCGAAGAAGCTCTGACTGAATTACGCCGAAAGAAGGATCTCCGGCTCTTAGAAGTCGGCTCTCTTGATGTCGATCAGCGAGAAGGGTTTGATGTAAAAAAACTCGTCGGCGGGCTGCTGGTTCAAGACCGGGACCTTGGCATGCTCAAAGACCTTGGAGAGTTGAGTATTCCGACCAAACGACAACCAACGACCGAAGAGTTTGAAGCCTGCGATTTTGCCTGGAAGGTCTGCAAGCACGTGAAATCGAATGCCATTGTGCTTGTGTCAAATAACCAAACCGTGGGAATCGGTGCGGGGCAGATGAGTCGGATTGATTCAGTGAAACTTTCTGAAATGAAGGCGGTGTTGCCGGTCAAAGGCACGGTGCTGGCGTCTGATGCGTTCTTTCCATTTAGAGACGGCCTTGATGCTGCCGCCCAAATTGGTGTGACGGCTGTGATTCAGCCCGGTGGCTCGATACGTGATGAGGAAGTCATTCACGCTGCTGATGAGCATCAGTTAGCCATGATTTTCACTGGTATGCGCCACTTTAGACATTAAAAGCCTGCTGAGGCATACGGAGAGTGACTTGAAGCCTAGAAGTCTTGCTGCTTGAGCGAGCCTCATCTATCTTGGTGCTGATGATGTCAGTTATGTTGGTCTTAAAATGTGAATGTGAACGTATGAGGTTGACGACTTTCTAAGTCTAAACGATTGCTACATGAAAATTCTTGTCATCGGAAATGGCGGGCGTGAGCACACGCTCGTATGGAAATTATCACAGTCTCCCCGTGTCTCCGCGTTGTATTGTGCGCCAGGTAACGCTGGTATTCGTCAATTGGCGACATGTGTCCCGCTCAACGTTGATGATCTTGCTGGGTTAAAAAACTTTGCACAAGAGAAAGAGATCGACCTCACGGTTGTGGGTCCTGAACTGCCGTTGTCGCTCGGCATTGCTGATGAATTCCGTAAGGCCAAACTTCGGATATTCGGGCCGACGCGGAATGCCGCCTGTATCGAATCAAGTAAGTCGTTTGCCAAAGACTTGTTGCTTCGTTGTCATGTTCCAACTCCACGCTCTAAGACCTTTGATCAGCTTGACCAGGCACGAGCGTACATTGCTAGCCATGCCGCTCCTCTTGTGGTCAAAGCCGATGGACTAGCTCAAGGCAAGGGAGTGGTCATTGCCCAGACAAAGGAAGAAGCTCATGAAGCCGTCACGAAGATGCTTGGAGACGGTCAATTGGGTGAGGCCGGAAGGCGGGTGATGATTGAAGAGTTCCTTGATGGCGAGGAATTGACATTGATGGCGTTTGCAGACGGAAGGACGGTGATTCCCATGCTTGCGGCCCAGGATCATAAACGGGTCGGCGATGGCGATACCGGTCCGAATACTGGAGGAATGGGAGCGTATGCACCGGCACCTCTTGCCACAGATTCCCTACGTCAGCGGATTGTTCGGGATATTCTCAATCCTGTGGTTGAAGGGCTTTCGCGTGTGGGCAGTCCGTACTATGGAGTGCTCTATGCCGGTCTGATGATTTATCAGGGAGAGCCCTATGTCTTGGAGTTTAATGCACGTTTTGGCGACCCCGAGACTCAAGTCGTGTTGCCGTTGCTGAAGACCGATTTGGTGGATGTCCTTGAAGCTGTGGTCGAGCACCGCTTAGACCAAATTACAATTCAATGGCATGAAGACGCGGCCGTATGCGTGGTTCTTGCGTCCTATGGGTATCCCGGGTCGTATCAATCAGGGTTGCCAATTTCTGGCTTGTCGACTCTTGAGCAGGCAAAGGACTTGGTGGCTTTTCATGCCGGGACGAAAACACAAGGGAATGATGTTGTCACAAGCGGCGGGCGGGTTTTGGGAATTACCGCTATTGGTCCAGATTTGCGGTCTGCCAGAAATCGTGTGTATGAGGCCGTGGATTGTGTCACATTTGATGGCCAGCATCATCGACGCGATATTGCCCATCGCGCTGTTCCCCTGGCTTAACGTCTCAAAGGTCCATGCGTGGCGTCCGTCCTGCCTATTCCTCGTGAACTGACTTCAGATATCCTCCAGGCTGCATCTCAGTGTATTGTTGCCGATGGTGTCTTAGCGGTGGCGACCGAAAGTGTGTATGCCTTGGCAGCCGGCGCCAAGCATCCCCGGGCCATTGACCGAATTTCAGCGATGAAAGGCGATCGGGAGAGCAAGCCGATCTTGTTACTCGTGAGTTCAAAAAAGCAAGTGCTTCAGGTTGTTTCGGCGCTTTCTCCCATTGCAGAGTATTTAATCGATCGATTTTGGCCAGGCCCGTTGACGCTCATTCTTCCTGCCGTTCCAAATCTTCCATTCGCACTCACGGCTGGGACAAACACGATTGGTATTCGACAGCCTGCTCAGCCTCAACTCCTTCAGCTCCTTGAGGCTGTTGGACCCTTAACGGGAACGAGTGCCAATCGTTCAGGGCTGTCTCCGGCAACAACTTCAGAGGAGATTATGCGAGAGTTTGGTGAAGAAGTCGACATGATCTTAGATAGTGGTCCTGCACCAGGCGGCCTCCCTTCTACGCTTCTCAGTGTGGTTGATGATATTCGTGTGTTACGGCATGGTCCCATCACGAATGGGCATCTCGAGGAGGCTCTGGAACCTCTTGGTCAGCGACTTCAGGATTGTTCCTCCCGAAGCTGATTCGTGACTTCTGAAATAGATAGAAGCGGCGTCTTGAGTAATTGTCTTGCCGTATCGATCGTAAAAGCCAGATCTTTGGGACGGATCATTCCAGAAGCTTCGATGGTGGACGTTTGAATATTTGGTGTTGCGCTGCGTCCCAAAAGCGTAAGAATTGCCATGCCAAAATCCCATCGGTTCAGGCTCTCCGGGCCAGCCAAGTGAAGGATTCCCTGAAAGTCCATGCTAGTCAATTCCAGGAGAGCCTCAGCGAGTGTGTGCACCCAGATTGGTGATCGTCGTTCATCAGTAAAAAGACGGACGGGCTCTCCTGTGTCCATGCCATGGACCAGCCAGCGAGTTTGATGATCAAGGGGATCGATGCCATACATAAGGGACGAACGAATGATGATCCCGGCTGGACAATGAAGACTGACAATCTGTTCAGCTTCGGTTTTGGCTTTACCGTATGGGTGCAGAGGATTCGGGATGTCTGTTTCCTGGTAGGGCGCGCGCGTGCCGTCAAAGACCAGATCCGTTGAGAGGTGTAGGAGTTTAATTGATTGTAGGTGTGCCATAGTGGAAAGGTGATGAGCCGCCGGCACAATCGCATTAACTTCCTTCGAATTCTTGTTCGAACAGGCAGTATGAATGATGACGTCGGGTTTGACTGATGAGATGAGTGTGCGGACCTGATCTTCCTCACTCAAGTCGCATTGATGAAAGACTGCAGACGATGATGTTGGGGGAGGTGTTTGAAAGAATGTGGCATGGGTCTGCCATGATTTCGCGAGTTTGATGAGATGGTTTCCTAAATATCCAGTTCCTCCGGTGATCAGTAGTGTGGGTGGCAAGGTATGGCTCCAATCGTTTTAGGTCAATCCTCAATAGGTGAGTCAGTCACTTGACCATCATCATCCATGTTCTGCGTTGAACCCGATGGGTTGATGGTTGTGTGCTTGTGTGGACCTGCCGCTCTTTCGTACAATTTCTACAGCATCTCTTTTATTGAAAGTCGGTGTCGTTACAGAAGGAAGACTCATGATTGATTTACGAAGTGATACCGTGACGAAGCCATCACCGGAGATGCGTAAAGCCATGACGCATGCTGAAGTTGGTGATGATGTGTACGGAGAAGATCCGACCGTCAATCGACTTGAACACATGGCGGCAGAGCTTCTCGGGAAAGATGCTGGTCTGTTCGTACCATCCGGGGTCATGGGGAATCAACTCTCCATACGATTGCATACGCGACCAGGAGATGAAGTTATCGTGGAAAGTTCGTCGCATATCATTCGATATGAAGGAGGATCCGCATCTTCGTTGTCCGGTGTACAACTGATCTGTGTGCCTGGAATTCGGGGAATTTTGGCAGCCGAAGACGTAAAGGCCGTTATCCGTCGTCCTGATATTCATAACCCTCCCACAACGTTATTGTGTTTAGAGCAAACACATAATTGCGGCGGGGGAACAGTGTATCCTTTGTCGACGATTCACGAATTAGCTGCTGTGGCGCGGTCCAACGGATTAGCCCTGCATTTGGATGGGGCGCGGCTGTTTAACGCCGTCGCGGCGACCGGGATTTCGGCTGCGGATTACGCGGGCCCGTTTGATACCGTTTCCTTTTGTCTTTCCAAAGCTTTGGGGGCTCCGGTCGGATCACTCATTGTGTCCGATGATGCACGTATCACTCAACTTCGACGATTGCGGAAAATGTTTGGCGGCGGGATGCGTCAGGCGGGTATTTTAGCGGCGGCGGGAGTCTATGCATTGGAACATCATGTGGCGCGGTTACCTGAAGATCATCAGCATGCCAGGCGCTTAGCGCACCTCTTATCCGAAATCCACGGCGTTCAGTGTTCACCAGACGACGTTGCAACCAATATAATTCTGTTTCAAGTGGATGAAAAACTCGGGACAACGGATGAATTACTTTCCCGTTGCCGGGAAGCTGGAGTGTTATTCAATGCCGTGGGTGACCAGTCATTTCGGATCGTGACGCATTTGGGTGTGTCCGCTGAGGATATTGAAAACGCGGGTCTCATGTTGGTCAAAGCGTTTTCCTGACGCTAGCTGAACAATGTTGACAGTCTGCTTGGACCATTCCTACAATTTACTCGTCCCATATCTTTTATGATGTAAGGAGTCTACACACGTGAAGAAGATGCAAGCTGTGTCATTTCAACAGATCACGCAAATTTTAGAATTAACCGATGAGTTGAATCTCTCCCGGGAGTGGGTGGAGATACCGCTTTCACCAGAAAGTCCAGGGTCTGTTAAAAAACTTCCCAATGGAAAGCTTGAGGTCGTGGTG
>BQIY01000198.1 GCA_021604265.1 Nitrospirales bacterium | reverse complement strand
AATGCGTTCATACAAGGCATTTAAGGAAGTTTGGGCCTTATGCGAGAGGGTTTGAATGCTGCTGGGCAAGGCCATGCGCTCGGACCAGTCCATCGAATAGGTATTCTGACTTCCATTTAAATTCAGTGAGATGTTTCGTATGTAGAAATCGGCGGTGCTGGTCAGGTTGTCGTATTCTGTCATCGGAACGGCAACGTTGTAATTCTCACTGGCATTTTTTTGGATAATGAGTCCCACAACCTCTCCAGCGACATTGAGCAAGGGGCCCCCACTATTACCCGGTGATGCCGGAGACGTGAATCGTATGTCTTTCCATTTCCCATGCTCTGGTTCTGTCGTAAAGGAGGCGACCTGACCAGCTCGAAATGACAGCCCTTCTCCTTGGGCATTCCCGACGGAAAAGACCGTATCGCCAATTTCCACATGTTTGGAAACCGTCAGGGCTAAAATATTTTCTGGATACTGTTCCAGTTCGAACACGACCATGTCGCGAATTGACGAAAATTGTTTGATGGAACCAATTTTATACACTCGACCGTCTGCGTCACGAATATGGAAATCTGTTAAGAGTGAAAAATGCTTCAAATTGAGGACGTGCGCCGCGGTCATGAGTTCCTTCTCATTAATGAAAAACGCTGTGCCAATACTGAAATATTTTTCTTCTCGTTCCTTGTAGCTGAGTTTATGAAACGGCAACTCCCTGGCGTATTGTATTTTTTGACTTTCAACTTTTGGAACGACCACTTCGTAGACGCTGACTCTTAAATTGTTAATAACCTGTTTGTCGAGAAAGGTCATATTATTATCAGCGCTGACGAGGGCCGGATTCAGTAGGATGATCGAGGAGAGCAGGAAGCTCAAGAAAGTGGGCGTTATATAGAAGTTCATGGAGTGTTGGTCATATCGCATAGTGATGAACCTCATCGTCAGGGTGGTCAGGGAATTCTCCTATCAGTCTGTATCGGTTTTCTGTGGTCTGACCTTAACAACGGACCTCAATTTCTGGAAATTTCACGGAAATACACTATTCTGACAGTAAAGACCTTGCTGTGATCTTCCCTGAAAAAATATCAGGCTGTTCTATTGAGATACGTGGTTCGTCGATGTGACGAAGGGGAAGGAGCCGGTTGGCACACGGAGTCTTCTTGGTGTCGGATTCGTGAGTCCAAGACTCGTGATTTGGCAATATTAAGTGGGAGGGGAGATGATGAAATGACAGAAGAGCCGTCGAGGGAACGACCCGTCATCGTTGATGTGCCGTCACGGTCTGTCGGCTCCACGTGAAGACACGGCTCATAACACTCGTTCAGCCAACCGTTGCCGGTATCATTGGTCGTTTCACATATGATTATTCCTGCGGATTCGGTTCTGTCGTTTGGCATGGAATAAAAAACTGATCAATGCGCCAATTCCGCCAATAACCAGGAGTGCATACCCGATGGGCAATAGTGCAAACGGTTCGCGCAAAAATCCCTGAGCATCAATTGTCCCGCCAATGAGATGGAAGGCGGTCAGGGAGATCATTCCGAGAATAGTGATTCCGATAGATATTCTTCGCCAGGACACGGTGACGCCTTGCATTCTATGTTCATAGTGTCTTGTGCTGCCAATCAGGCATGGGTGCTTCGAAGCGATTGCCTGTTGAAGGTTTGTATCTAGACATCTCTTGGAACGTCATGAGCTTCGCGATTATGCCTCTTACTGGGTGAGTGTCCCGGTGAACTGCTCGAGAGCTGTCAGAGCAACCGATAGCTCATGCTTGGCTCGGATGTATTCGAGCTGCGTGTCTCGAAATACGCGTTGAGCATCTAAGACGTCCAGCAAGCTCGCTTCTCCGTACTGAAAGCTGACTTGTGCAATACGCAGGGCTTCTTGTGCTTGCTTGAGAAGCCCGTGTTCATATGTAGATATTTGGGCCGCCGCGATATTGGAGTTTTGGATTTCTTGAATAATTCTCTGGTGCAACGCTGTGCGTGTTCGAAGGAAAATCGCCTCCTCTTGCCGCATCACGCCTTTCGCCTTGGCAATTTCTCCTTGACGCTGATTCCATAAAGGGATCGGGATAGAAATTCCTCCCACAAAGGCTTCTCGGCCGACATCCCGTTGATAACTTCCACTGAGGGTGATATTCGGTACTCGCGCATGCAGCTCTTGACGATGCCGTTGTTCAGCTTCCTTGATGCGTTCTTGCCGTTTCACTAATTTCGGGTGTGCCGATAGGGTGTGTTCTGAAAACTTTGTGACGTCTCGGTTTCCTGCTGAAGAGAGGAATTCTCCCTGTATCGTGAATGCTTTACCCAGTCCGCCGGCCGTTACACTATTCAATATGGCTTTTGCAGACCGTTCGGCCCCTTTGGTCCGAAGCCATTCTTTGTGCATGTTTAAGGTTTCAACGTTCATCTTGACAATCTCGAACGGTGGCGACTCGCCAGCTTTCACTCGAGCGCGCACCGCGGCGTTCAATCGTTTCATGGCTTGGACATTTTCCTTGATGAGCACGGTCTCATGTTGTGAGAGCAATAAATCAAAGAACACGGTTTTGGTGCGTGCGGTGACGTTCAGCTTGGCCTCTGCCAGCCCGGCTTGCGCACTCTTGACCCTGGCTTGAGCGGCTTGTTGTTGAGCCAGGCGTGTGCCTGGCCATTCCAATGGTTGACTGAGTGTGATGTATCGTTCTGTAATGGTGGTCTTCATCGAGGGATCTCGTAAAGATCCACGGCCACTCTGCACCGAAATGGTCGGATTGGAATACGATGAGGCGGTGAGGGTGTTGCCTTCTTGTTGTTCGACAATCCCATGTTTTTCCTCGATACGTGGATTGCGTTCCAGGGCAATGGTAAGAATCTCTTGAAGCGTATAGGTCGCCGTATTTGGACTGGCCCTCTCAACGTGATCTTCTGCTGCTACGGGTTGCAAGCCACTCATGATGAGCAGCATGAGCAGCATCTTCGTCACAACCATATCGTACCACCTCCTATTCTCACGCGTTTAATATTCATGATGTCGTGGCCACGGTGTTGATATGAGGCCTGGAATCTGGTGACCGCCTGTGGCGATCTATCATGCCGTATAAAGATGGAATGACGAATAAGGTTAAGGCGGTTGAGCTGATCAAGCCGCCAATGATGACTGTAGCAAGGGGACGCTGCACTTCGGCTCCCATGCTGGTGGCGATGGCCATGGGCAAAAATCCGAGGCTAGCCACGAGCGCCGTCATCAGTACTGGTCGAAGTCGATCCATCGCACCCTGCATAATGGCCTGGTGCGTGGAGAACCCTTCTGTTTCCAATGTCTGAATTCGACTGAGCAGGACGACTCCGTTTAAGACGGCGATCCCGAACAGGGCAATGCATCCGATCATGGCAGAAATACTGAGGGGAAGCCCGCGAAACCATAAGGCCAATAGCCCTCCTGATAATGCGAGTGGAACATTTAAGAAAATTAATAAAGCTGGCCGCATGGTGTTGAATATGACGGATAAGACCGCCATGATCAACAGCAGCGTGATGGGAATGACAATCGCTAAGCGATTTGAGGCTTCTTGCAAATGTTGGAATTGCCCCCCCCATTCAATGTAGTAGCCGATTGGAAGCGTGACCGTCTTGTTGACAATCTCTTTGGCTTCGCCGACGAAAGAACCAAGGTCCCGTCCGCGAATATTGGCTTCGACCACGAGACGCCGCTGCACATTTTCACGGCTGATTTGAGCCAGACCTTCATCGACACGAATTGACGCCACTCGTGAAAGCGGGACCAGTTCTCCATGAGCAGTGGGCAGCAGAATGTTCCCAAGCGCGGCTGGGGTTGCGGATGCGTGATCTGAAAGCCGCACAATCAAGTCAAATCGCCGTTGTCCTTGAAACACCGTGCCGACTGTTTGTCCGACGCGGGCTGATTCGACAATCGTCAACACATCTTTTGCGTCCAGTCCATATCGCCCAATCTGATCACGATCCACCATCACGCGAATCCTTGGGACGCCCGTCACCTGTTCCACTTTTATATCCTGAGCTCCTGACACTTGTTCGAGTGCGTGCGCGACTCGTTCACCCTGATTTCTCAGTTCCTGCATGTCCTCGCCGAAAATTTTTACGGCCAAGTCCGATCGAGTTCCGGCAATCAATTCGTTAAAACGCATTTCTATAGGTTGCGTGAATCCCAACCCCACACCAGGCACCGCCGTTTCAATGGCCGCCTCTATTTGTGAAATGAGGTCTTCTTTCGTTGAGGCTGTGGTCCAGGAGGAGGGCGGGGCCAGTACGACAAAGACATCCGACAATTCAATGCCCATAACATCAGTGGCCACTTCAGGGCTTCCCGTCCTGCTGACAACTTGCTGTACCTCAGGAAAGGCTCGCAAAGCACGTTCTACGGCAAGGGCGGTTTCGACGGACTCGCTCATCGAGATGCTGGGTAATCGCCAGACTTGTATGGCCAGATCCCCTTCGTCTAATTGCGGAAGAAATTCAATGCCCAGCCGTGATCCAATGAACAGACTGAGCAGAAAGAGGGCAAGTGCGGGAAGAACGACCCACATGGGCCGCATGAGAGAAAACACTAAGCACGGTTGATAGAGGGCGCGGAGTTGGCGAATGAGCCACGTCTCTTCATGATCGGATTTCCTCTGAGCAAACCAATAGGCCAAAACTGGAACACCGGCTATCGCAAAAAGTAACGATCCGATGAGAGCAAAAATGACCGTGATCGCCATTGGACGAAACATTTTGCCCTCGATACCCAAAAGGCTGAGAATGGGAAGGTACACCAAAATAATAATGCCGATGGCAAAGACAACAGGACGTAAGACTTCTTTGGCTGCTGCGTGAATCGTGTGAAGTTTTTCTTCAGGAGATCGGGGTTCTCGTGTCCCGAGTTTTCGCAAAATGTTATCAATCATGACGACGGAGCCGTCGACAAGGAGGCCAAAATCAATGGCGCCTAAGCTCATGAGGTTACCCGAAAGTCCGGCCTGATACATGCCTGAGAGCGCCATGAGCATGGAAAGCGGGATAGCCGTAGCGACAATCAGGCCGGCGCGAAGATCCCCCAGAAACAAAAACAAAATGGCGATAACTAACAAGCCTCCTTCTAGGAGATTATTTCTCACGGTTCGTATGACGTTCTCTACAAACAGTGTCCGGTCGTAGTAGGGAGCAATCTCAATGCCGGGAGGGAGTGTGGATTGAATGTCTTGAACTTTTTCTTTGACCCTGGTGACCACCTGCTGAGCATTGGCGCCGGCAAGCATTTGCACCATGCCGATGACTGTTTCACCTTCGCCCATCCGTGTTGCAGCCCCGATACGTAAGGCGGC
>BQIY01000197.1 GCA_021604265.1 Nitrospirales bacterium | reverse complement strand
ATTCCTGGTCCCCCAGCCACTTCTTTCCTTCGAAGTCTACAGCCTCATTTTATATCACGACTCGTTTTTTCTTCCAGTTTTTCCTGTAAGCCCTCTCAACACATCGACGCCGAATAGTGCATACACAGGGTGAATTTTTCTCAATCGCACAAACTGTTCTTATCATTAGACGGCTTGATGCACCAAAATCATCATGTACAGAGTTGCGCGCACCCCTCTCAGTAGGTTTATGATGAGAAAAAGCCAAGACTGGAGGATACTCAGCAACCACTTCCTAAGAGTAAGACCGTATCAATGAAGAAACACCGCATCATTTGATCACCATGTAGACCGATCGGCTTCAAAAGGATTCCGGCATGAACCCAAGAACTGCGAGCGACATGACTAAACAGACAAAGCTAGAGAGTCGCTTTACGATTATTACGGTTATGTTTCTGAGTGTGCTCCTTGGGATGCTGATCTATACCATCACCACGATCCATGATGAACAATCCAATGCGCGCCTTATTGACATCGTGGGACACCAGCGCATGCTCCTTCAAAAACATATCAATGAAGTCTTATTGGCCTCTCAACAAGTCGCTGCAGATTATCCGATCACGCGAACGTTGATTCATTCGACCCTCGATGCCCTCATAGAAGGTCAGGCCGTTGCCCATGACCCCGTCACGAATCTACTACACAAGGTTCCCGCCGTACCAACACAAGCCGTTTTGCTCAAATTACAGGAGCAACGACAGCACTTCGATACCGTGACCGAGTCCGCCGACCGCCTCCTGTCATTAACGCCGAACCATGCGGATTTTCGCCGACAGCTTCAAACCCTTCGCGCACAAAATTCAGCAACAATCAGTATAGCCGATGATGCCGTAAAACTCTTAAATGTTCATTCTGAATCGAAGATAGCAACAATGGTAAAATGGGAATCCAGCATCGCACTCTTAGTGGCATTGCTGGGGATATTTGTCACCGCACAAGGTATCCGGGCCGGCAAGAACCTCGAAAAAGAAATAGCCGAACGGAAACGCGTCGAGACCGCATTGCGAAAGAGTGAAATCTTTTTACATTCGGTCATTGAAAATATTCCTGACATGGTGTTCGTCAAAGAGGCAGAACATCTTCGGTACATACAGTTTAACAAAGCAAGTGAAACCCAGACCGGATATGCCCGAAATGAATTCATCGGGAAAAATGACCAGGACATTTTTTCAAAAGAAGTCGCTGACTTTTTCACACAGAAAGATCGCGAAGCCATATCCCGCCGACAATTGGTTACTATTCCGGATGAGGTCATTCACACCAAATCGCAGGGAATGCGGCACCTGCATACCAAGAAAATTCCGGTATGCGATCAACACGGCACCCCGGAATACGTGTTGGGGATTTCAGAAGATATTACCGAACGGCTGCAGGCCGAAGAGACCCTGCGCCAAAGCGAAGAACGCTACCGAACCTTGTACGACGATAATCCGTCAATGTATTTCACGGTTGATATACAAGGCATCGTGCTTTCGGTCAATGCGTTTGGCGCAGAACAGCTTGCCTACGCCGTTGAAGAGCTGGAAGGACATTCGTTTATCGATTTATTTGTCGAAGAGGATAGACCCCCACTTCAGCAACGTCTGGAGACCTGTTTCGCTACCCCTGAATTCGTTTTTTCTTGGGAATTTCGTAAGGAGCGAAAAGATAGAAGCATTGTATGGGTGAAAGAAGTGGCACGAGTCGTGTCTAGCAAAGGGAGAATGGTCGCTTTAATTGTGAGCGAGGATATTTCAGACCGCAGGGAGACAGAAAGAGCATTACAAGAATGGAAGGACCTCACAGATAGCATTTTGGGCCAGCTTCCGAAAGGATTTGCGTATCGTTGCCTCAATAAAAAAACATGGCCCGTCGTTTATAGCAGCGATGGATTCGAAGACCTCACGGGATATCCAACTTCAGCTCTCCTGAGTGGCGAGGTCACATACGACACGCTCATGGCGCCGGGGGAAAATGAGCGAGTCTGGCCTATTGTTCAAGAGGCCCTCGCGCAACATACTCCCTATGAAAATGAGCATCAAATCATCACCAAAGATGGAACAAAGAAATGGATTCTGGCCCGCGGCCGTTTTATCTTTGATAAGACTGGACAACTCCTCTACCTCGATGGATTAAATGTCGACATCACCGAACATAAACGGATCCAGAATGAACTACGGGCCAGCGAGGCTCGGTTTCGGTCTTTAGTTGAGCACGTTCCGTTCTGTATCCACGAGATCGAGATCGATGGGAAAATTAGCTCAATGAATCAAGCAGGGCAGAAAATGTTGGAAGTTGAGAGCGAGGCGAAAGTTATTGGGTGCTCGTATCTCCATTCGGCAGACGAGAACAACCACAAACTCATAAGTGCGTATTTCACAAAAGCCGTGCAAGGCGAGCCCATCAACTTCGTGTATAGGGTGACCACGCATGGCAAAGAGAAGGTTTTTTCCAAAAGCTTTATTCCGCTTCGCGACAATAACAAGAACGTAGTGAAGATTATCGGAATTTCCGATGACATCACGGAACGAACATTTTCCGAAGAACGCTTGCGAGAAAGCGAGGCCAAGCGGATCGAAGCCCTGAAACAAAGCGATGCGCTCAAGTCAGCCTTGCTCTCATCGGTCTCTCATGAATTGCGGACGCCTCTTACTGCCATGAAAACGTCAGTCTCCACGATTTTAGGGAACACACCGAACGGAATGACCTCACTCCAGCAAGAATTTCTTACTGGAGTGGACAAGGAAATCAATTATATGAGTCGTTTGGTTGATAATCTGTTAGATATGTCGCAAATTGAAGCCGGCACGCTCATCCCACATCAGGAATGGCATCTTCTGGAAGATCTAATTGAAGGTGCGATCCGCCGCACAGAATCGACATTAGAAGTCCGGAACATCAAGGTCTCGATTCCTGACAATCTCCCTCCAGTGTTTGTCGACGCAGTGGAAATACAACAAGTCCTTATCAATTTACTCGATAATGCCATAAAATATTCCACGCCAAACTCGTCGATTCAAATAGAGGTCTGCACTGAGGAACACCATATTGAAGTCAAAGTCTCTAACACAGGAGACCCTCTTCTCCCTCAAGATGTCGAGCGTATCTTCGAACGTTTTTATCGTCGGCAAATATTGTACACACAGCCCATCAGAGGCACAGGGCTGGGCTTAGCCATTTGCAAAGGGATCATCGAGGCCCATGGGGGACGGATTTGGGCTACGTCAAAGGGAACAGAAGTCACAATGACTTTTACGGTCCCATTAACTGAAGCCATGGTCAGCTTTACCCTTGAAGGACGGCACAAAGTGCAAGGTGACGTATGAGTCAAGGTGCCCGAATTTTAGTGGTGGATGATGAACCACAAATTCGGCGTTCGTTGCAAGTTAATTTGGAGAATAAGGGCTACGCCGTCATCACGGCTGCGTCTGGAGAAGAAGCATTAGAGGCTATCGCCCAACGACAGCCGGATGTCGTCATTATCGACCTCATTCTGCCAACGATGAACGGGATTGAACTCACCCGCCGGATTCGGCTGCAATCTCCGGTCCCTATTATTGTTCTCTCAGCCATTGGCAACGAACAAAAAAAGGTTGAAGCTCTTGAGACCGGAGCTGATGATTATGTGACCAAACCTTTTGGCATGGAAGAATTAACCGCAAGGGTCAGATCGGCTCTTCGTCGAACCGTCATGGTCCCCGGTACCGAACCAGTATTCAAAAGTGGGACCCTCACGATCAACTTTGAGCGGCGTGAAGTACGGTTGAATGACGAACCAATCAAACTCACTCCGACAGAATATGATCTACTGAAATATATGATTCAATTCACAGGAAAAGTTCTGACACACCGAACGCTCCTCACCGCGATTTGGGGAGAAGCGTATGCGGACCAAGCCCAATACCTTCGAGTGTTTATTGGACAGCTCAGAAAGAAAATTGAACGCAATACATCACGACCCCAGTACATTTTGACAGATCCCGGTGTAGGCTATCGTTTCGCTCACGATACCCAAGAACCGCAACCATAAGTGACCTTGCTGCAAACGAAAAAGGCTCTTTGTTCTTTCGTGTCCAGCGACTTCCCACCCCCTTCTCTCACCGTCCACTAACACCTCGATGTCCTTAACCCGGTCCCTTTTGAAAAGGATGACCGAATAGAACACATCTACGACTTCCGCAGAATGAGCGATGGCTACCTCGTGAAATCTTTATACAATCCTTATGAAATACAACCCTGTTACGAATAGTCCCCTTACATCCTTATTCAGTAGACTGTTTATATTAACAACCAAGGTGATTAAGGCTCTTATTCATTAAAGGCAGTGTGATGCCTGCACACATTTTAGTTCTCGACGACGACCAGGATATCGCATTGATGTTGAAGGATCGGCTGAACTTTCTGGGATATTACGCGACGACAGCCAACAACGGCGTTGAAGGTCTGGCAATGCTTGAAACCATGGCCATAGACGGAATTTTACTTGATGTCCAAATGCCCATTATGGATGGATTGACGATGCTCAAATATCTACAGGATCAACATCCACAAGTCCCTGTCATCATGATGACGGCTGAATTCAACAAGAATAGCCTGATGCAAGCCATGCAACGAGGAGCTCGAGACTATCTCTTGAAGCCAATCGACTCTGAATGCTTTACGCAAAAATGTTCAACGGTTTTTATACCTAGAAAGGCTAAGGTCAACAAGGATGATTATGCCTCAATACAAAGAATCACGTGAGGAGGAAAAACGTGGTCATAAGCAACAGATTTTGATCGTAGATGATTACGAAAGTGGGCGGCACGTACTCCGGGCAAGGCTGGAGATGCTGGGGTATTATTGTCAGGAAGCTGGAAATGGGGAAGAAGCCCTGAATGCTATCCAGAGCGAATACTTCGACCTTGTTATTACTGACCATAACATGCCCGTCATGACAGGCTTGGAACTACTCCAATGCTTAGCTGAAAGACCGGAAACTCAACGAACACCCGTTATTTTTGTGACCGGACAACTTTCTAACGATTTGCGTGATGCGGCCCTGAGAGCTGGAGCATCGGCTATTTTGGAAAAGCCCTACGAAGATGAAGAACTGATGAACGAACTCTCATACATCCTCACCCCTCAAATAGACAGACACCACACATTTTCAAGACACGAATTCAGCAGCCGTTTGCAATAAGTCAATGAAACAACCTTGCCGTGCCGCCAGGCTTTTCACCTCAACACTTTGGGCATGCAACACCCCTCACAACCCACTCTGAATTAGTTTTCATATCTCCTAAAAACACATAAAGCCATTTCTCA
>BQIY01000196.1 GCA_021604265.1 Nitrospirales bacterium | reverse complement strand
AAATTTTCCACATTCAACTGAGTGGTCATGCGTGTGCCTCCAATATTCCACGAATAACTGCTCAGTAGATGGACCAGTGCATAGCCAGGCAGTTGAGCTGTGTTGGCGTTATCCGCTTCCTGCTCGCTTCGTGCCACGACGCCTGCACCCAGAGTCAGCCCACGCAATTGATTTTCCTGAAAGGTATAGGTGGTCCAGAACGATCCGCCGTGGCGGGGAACGTTGGCAAAGCGATTGCCCTGATTGCCGTCGTTATCTTTAGTGATCTCGGAATCGATATAGGAGTAAACGCCGATCGTCCGCCAGCCTGGTAGAATCTCGGCCGTCACGTCCAGCTCAATGCCGCGGTTTCGGGCTTCTCCTGTCGTGCGTGAAAACGTTGGATTGCCCAATATAGGAGTAGCAATATTCTTTTTGGTCAAATCATAAAAGGCAAGGGTGCCACGTAAACGGCCATTAAGCAATTCGGTCTTGACTCCGACTTCCCATTGATTCGCTGTATCGGGGTCTAAGACGGAGCCATCAGGATTGACCGTGAAAAAATCGTCACTGCCGAAATTTTCCACGTAACTACCGAAAAAAGAGAGTTGCGGTACTGGCTGCCAGAGTAACCCGAATCGAGGTTTCAAGGCCTCTTCGTCTAGCTTAACATTGCTTCCTTTACTCTCCACTGTGGCGTAATCAAACCGTCCTCCCGCCAGCAGGAAGACCTTGAACGGGAGTTCGATCTGATCTTGTATGTAAAACCCGTAGCGCTCTTTCTGAGAGTTGACATGGGAGGGCATAGAAGTTAGAGCGCCAGGACCCTGTGAAAAATCAGGAGCAAAAATGTCTACAGAATTCAGCGTTTTGCTAATCACATTTAGAGTATTAGTGAAATTGTAATAATCCCCTCCGATGAGAAGCGTATGGTTGAGACCTAAGGTTTCGAGGGATCCGTTGACGTTGACCGTCGTGAAATATGTCTCGACTTTGTTGTCCTCGAATTCGGATGAAAATCGATTAACTGTTCGGCCATCGCCTTGAACCCCACTTATTAAGGATGCCGTGCCGTCTTCGGTGCTTAACATCGCATTGAATCTGTGTGAAACTGACCAGTTCTCGTTAAACTCGTGGGCCCAATTAAATCCTCCCAACACGTAATCGGATTCGTCCTTGTTGTCGGGTTCGCCGCCGAGGTGACGGCTGCGGGGAAGATTTGCGGGACGATCGCCAATGGCTGGAACGCCGAAGTCGATGAATGTTTCGTTGTGTTGGTACTCCAACTCGAGCGTGATCTGTGTTTGGTCACTGACTTCCCAACGTAAAACTGGGGCGATAAATAGCCGTTCCCCATCCACAAAGTCACGGAAGGAATCGAAGGTCTCGTGCGTAAAATTGACACGATAGAGCAATGAGCCATCTTTAGTGAGCGGTCCAGTCGCGTCCCCCGTGGTGCGATACCGTTCAAATGAACCGAATTGCTGTTGCAGAGCATAGTAAGGTTTGTTGAGCGGCTGCTTGGTGACCATATTGACCAGTCCCCCCGGATTAATACGTCCGTAGAGGAAGGAAGCTGGACCTTTTAGAACTTCAATTCGTTCGATATTTCCCATCTCCCGTCTGCCAGCTTGTGTAAGGGCCGCCTCAATAGGCATCCCGTCCCGGTAGTAGGAAAATGTTTGAAACCCTCTGACATTGAATGCATTGGTAAGATTGAATCCCTGGGTCGGATAGACACCGCTGACATTTTCCAAGGCTCGTGACAATTCGATCGCCTGCTGGTCCTCCAACACCTGCGACGGGACAACCTGAATGGATACCGGGGTTTGCATAATGGGGGTATCGAGTTTTGTGGCCGTCGTAGCATTGGGGGCGCTGTAGGAGTCACGCGTCAACCTGAAGCCGGGCACGAGGACCTCGGGCAAGGTTTCGACGGGGGTATCGTCAGTAGTTGAAGCTTGTGTTTGAGCGGCAGCGGTTGAATCAGTGGCGGCCACAGTCAGGAGAGCTGGTTGCTTGGGAGATTCTTCAATGGTGATGGCACCGGTCGAAGTTTTTCGGTACGCGAGTCCGGTATCGTGTAATAACAAGTCGAGGGCCTGTTTAGCGGTATAGGTCCCGACGACTCGTTGGGACGTGTACGGCTGGCTTAACTGGCTTTCATAGAGGACGGACGTGCGGCTTTGTTTGGCAAAGGTGCGTAAGGCCCGATCCAATGCCTGTGCCGGAATGTCGAATTCTATTGAATTAGAGGACTGAGACAGTGGGGCCGCCATGCCTGGCAGGGCCATTCCTAAAAGAACCCATGTCAGCCATGTAACACTCGCGATGTGAAGAAAGGCGAACGTTCGTCGTTTGCTGGTGATTTGTGCCATCTGACCATGAATACTCTGCTTCATACGTTATGTCTCCGTGTAAAAAATAGAATATAGCGAATCAAAATACGTTCCAGCTTAACCATACGGACCAACGAGGTATCGAATGCTTCAAGCTTTGAAAGGTTATACCCGCTTGGATGTACTGATCATGATTGAGGTCTCATATCACGTCTTGGAATCAACATTGAGCAAGTTGGGGCTTCATCGTTTCGGTATAACTGAATTGGCTATGTAAGTTGTAAGGCGTTCTTCGCCTCTGGAATAAAGACGAAGTGAAATTACAAACCCACATGGGCCGAGGAAATATTTTTATTTGTTGAAGAGAAGTTTAGGTAGAAATAGAAAAGGCAGCTCCAAAACCCTATCAATACAACAGAACAAGATACGGAGTGACACTGGCGAGTCGAGCGGGCGTCGTTTCGACGATGGTTGTCACAACATCAGGAAGCGCATCAAGCCGAAACAGTCCGGAGATGCGATAGTTGGCTAATGCATCATTTAGCAACATCATGTGGCCGGGTCTATGGAGGTTCATTTGGGTGATGACGTCGGGAAGGGGCGTGTTTTGAAAGAGTAAGTAGCCGTCGCGCCAAGCAGAAATGATTTCCCAATCGGCAAGGGGGAGAGGCTGAAGCCCATGTGTCGGGTTGTAGCGGGCGGCTTCCCCGGCCTTGAGGATTGCGTGTTGATTGTGCGGAGGGAAATGGACGTCAACCGTGCCTTCATGGACGGCGACGAGCGAGTGAGCATTGCGTTGTCTCACGATAAATTCCGTGCCGAGTGCTCGTGTTGTGCCTTGCGCGCTGGAAACGATAAAGGGTCGAGCGGATTCGGGTGTGACCGAAAATGCTGCTTCTCCGGCAAGGAGAGTAATCGTACGCTGTGTGGCGGTAAATTCAAGCTGGAATGCGGTCTGACTGTTCATATCCACGGTTGACCCATCGGGCAGAGAAACCGTGCGGCGTTCCCCGACATCAGTAGAAAAGTCCGCGAACCATTGGTGGGGAGAGTGGGTCAACACGATGAGAGCACACAGGAGGCTTGCCGTGATGAGGGCAGCAGTCCATCGCCGTCGATGAGGAGTTCGATGATGAGGCCGCTTGCCCGAACGGGGTGTGGCGGGTAGTGGTGTCGCGCCGGGCAGATGTGTCTTAGGCAACTGCTCGAATCCCTGCCAAAGTCGAGAGGCTTCCTGCCAGGCCTGTTCATGAGCCTGACTGCGAGTTTTCCAGATTTCAAAATTCTTCAGATCTTTCGGCGACGTGTCACCGGAAGTTAAACGGGTGAGCCAATCAAACGCTTCCTGTTGAAGGCGTGCCGGGTTGGGGTCTGGCTGCGTATCGCGAGAAGGTGTCTTCATGTGGCATTCGGGTACCGAAGATCAATTTTTTTCGCAGGCCCAACATATAGAAGACGAAGCGTGAGGGCAAATCCACATGAAGGCGATTGTTGATAATCGTCATGTACATGTACACAGAAGAAATGAAATGGTACGAGATTATAGCTGACTCAGGCGACGGTGGGAATGAATGAGGGCTCGCTTGATATTCTCTTCAACAGTGCGTATGGGAATGTGAAGCTGTTCAGCAATTGCACGGTGCTTCAAGCCAGCAAACCGGTTGAGGTAAAAAATTCTTTGGCACTGGGGAGACAATTCCGTCAGAGCTTGGTGGAGACGAGCCAATTCTTCTTTGGCCAGAAGAATGCTTTCGGCGGTTCGGGTTTCCACCCGTGGCTGTTCCTGATTCTTGAATTGTTGTAAGCCTTTGGTTGAGGCTGTGTGGTGACGTTGATGGTCGACCGTTAGATTCAGGGCTATTCGAAAAATGTAGGATTTGAGATTCGTGATGGAGTGAATGTCCTGATGTCGTATTAATCGGAGAAAGGACTCTTGAACGATATCGTGGGCGTTGAGGGGAGGTTTGATCGATCTGGAAACGAACTGGAGGAGCTCATCATGATATTCATGATAGAGCTCCAAAACTATTTCCTTCTCGATCGTTGAGTCAATTTCATGGAGCGGCGAATGAGGAGTGTGAAAGCTTTGGGAAATCATCGATGAATTCTGATCGTGAGTGTGAGTCGGGGCTCATTGTAGTTTTTTCGTCCTCTGGCAAACTACAGACTGGTGCACCATTTACCTCTGCATGCAACACAATTATGTCTTGGATTATCTCTAAAGTAGCTATAGTGTTTTAACTTTTTTTTAATCATAGGGCCTGACGCCTGCTGGCCAGTCCGTTGAGCGAACGCCTCTAAGACTGGGCGGTCCTTGTTTGAGTAAAGCGAGTTGGACCGTCCCACCACTAGGTGTTCGTCTCATCACAGAAGTCTGGCCTGGGCGTCAATGGTTTTGGGGCCTTTTGCCGAAACAAAAGGGCCTCGGCCGCTGGGACGAAACCCAGCATGCAGCAAGAGGGCTTGGTATTGAGGAGAGCATCACATGATCCGTAGAGTGGACAATGCTCTTGGGCTGAATTCAATCTGCCATACACACTTCCAAACGAATAAGTCCCAATGAAAAGTTAAAAGACTGTAGAACAAGTTTCGCATGGTCTATTATATTGTAAGTGTTAGGGCGTAGTGCTGGGTCATTAAGCGTACGTATGGCATATGCTTTCATCTTTATATGATGTGTTGCTGGTGGGAGTATTATGACTATTGAGAAAGGAAAGAGACCTGAACCTGAATGCCTTCGACTGGAATGTCGATGCCGGAGACGACGACATGATCTCCGGCTTGTAACCCACCTCGGACAACGACACGGTCTGGTTCGGATTTCAGGACATCGAGTTGTTGGATCTTGATCCGGTTGGAGTCATCCACGATTAAGGCTTGTGCTTTTCTGGTGTTGACGGCAGCGGGCGGCAAGATAAAGACGTCATGGTGTTCCCGGCCTTCAATCTCTGCCTGGACGAACGTGCCCGGTAGTAACGGATGCCGATCGTTGAGTTCAGACAACGGTTG
>BQIY01000195.1 GCA_021604265.1 Nitrospirales bacterium | reverse complement strand
GCCAGTCCTGCTTAAGGTTCAACTATACCGAATACGATAGATATACCAATGAACCTTTGTTTAATGGTTCGTTCAGGAAATGGAAGAGAGAGACAATTCTCTTCGAACTGACGCACTGTATGAAGCAGTTCGAGCGCAGATTTTAGAACCTTAATGAGAATCAATCTCACCACTGTCGTCTTGTCAGTTTCTGCGTGTTTAGTGGGGACAAAAGAAACCGATAAAGAGAATGTCATTTGTTACACTTCTATAGCCGTCCCGATAAATTTCCGAACGTCCACAGTAAAGTTCTCTGCTGTGTCAACGAGATTGGTTTGTGAGAAAATTATGGGGATTTTTTCTAATATTCCTGAATGTGGAAAGCATATCATTGCTAATGAACATACTTGTGGCAGATGACGATCCGGTGACGCAGGCTCTCCTCCTTCGTTCGCTCACGGGGTTTGGTCATGAGACGATTGGGTGTAACAATGGGATTGAAGCTCTAGAGCAACTGAAACGTGCTGAAGGGCCGATAATCGGTATTTTGGATTGGGTGATGCCGGAATTAGATGGATTGCAAGTGTGCCGATCTCTCAGGGAATCCAACAGTTCAAGCCTGATCTATCTCATCTTGGTTACTTCGAAGTGTGGTCGTACGGATATTATAGAAGGGTTTGAGGCTGGAGCAGACGACTATATGACTAAGCCATTTGACTTGTCAGAGCTTCATGCCCGGGTTCGAGTTGGGCTTCGTGTCCTTTTGTTACAGGAAAAGCTTGAAGAACGTGTTCACGGTCTCGAACAGGCTCTGGCCGAGGTCAAGCAACTACAAGGGCTGCTCCCGATATGTAGTTATTGTAAAAAAATTAGGAATGACGAAAATTACTGGCAGCAAGTAGAGGAGTATTTATCACATCGTATCGATATTCAATTTAGCCATGGTGTGTGCCCGCATTGTTTTGAAAAAGAAATTGCCCCTCAATTAAAAGCTCTTAAAGAAAGTAAACCTTCTTCCTTTACCACCCCATCGTAGATCGCCGTGTTTTCCTTGAAATTTTTCAGATATGACCCCATGTTCCCCTCATTGAAGTACGTCTACCTTGGGCTTCGCGATCACACCGCGTGTGCATGATTGATTAATCTGGGTTAGAAGCCGCTTCTTTGAGCGCCCAAGATGCCCAAAGGTGGACATTGGGTGTCGGGTCGGCTTCTACGGCTTTCTTAAGAACCTGCACGTCATTCTGTCCACCGAGTATGCCAAGGCGAAAAGCAGCTTCGGTACGAACCCCTTCATCGGGATCATTGAGGAGAAAGGTTCGAAACACAATAAGGGCTCGTCGGTCAGCAAGTTCGCCAAGTCCAGCGAGGGCCGTCTGGCGTACACGTGGATCTTCATCTTTGACCGCATCAAGAAAAATAGAATACGAAGATGGAATTTCAAGTTCTGTCAGAGCTTGAACCACAGCACGCCTTGTCGAAACTTCTGAAATAGCCAGAACCTGTCGTAGCAGATTCGCGAGTGCTTCATCCGGTACTACATTGCGAAGCGCAGTAGCCGCAGCCTGTTTCACACGAGTTGAGGAGTCTCCAAGAGCCGTAATCAAGGATAAAGCTGAATGCTTAGGAAGCTCAGTTTCCATTTGCCCAAGCGCCCAAGCACTATATTCTCGAACCAAGGGGTCGTCATCGTTTAATGCAGACGTTAACGCGGGAATGCCGTTTGAATCAGCAACTTTCCCCAGGGACATGGCTGCCGTCCGTCTCATATCGGGGCTTGGGTCATGGGCCAAGAGGTCAGTGAGAATCGGAACTATTGAATCGGCATCATGAGAACGGGGTTCCATGGAGCAGCTTGTGAAGGCAGTTAAGCATAGACTGCTGAGCAGCAGGAGATAGAATGGGAATAAAGGACGTAATCTGATCAAGGAGTAGGTTCTAAGAAGATGTTCGTTATTCTTTTGGAGGAGCCGGTTGCTTGGCAGCTTCAATGGTTTGTTGCATTTCTTTTTCAGCTGCCTCCATTTCGGCTTGAATGGTACGCATTTCTGGGTCAACGGAATTTTTAATGTCGGAGGCTGCGTCTCGAAACGTTCGAATGGCGCTTCCGAGTCCTTCCCCCAGAGTCTGCATATCCTGCGGGGCAGGTGCCACGGCAGGCTTGCCTTTGGCTTTCATGGCTGCTTGCTGAGCCTGAACCCTAGCAACGGCCTGTTTATTGACAATGGCAGAGGGACGTTTGGCCATCGGTTTCGTTTGCGCTGATGCAGGTAACGCCGGATATGATGGAGCGGACATAGAAGGAGCAGCCATAGACCGTTCTTCCATTGTTAGAGGCGGTGGAGCGTTGCTGGCTGTACCCTCTGCATGTGACGAGGTCTTAGGCTGAACGACTTCTGGGCCGGCTCCCTTGTACAGCATAGCCGCTGTTGTCCCCGGTGTGAGTTCAGGTCCCGGTTGATAGGGTTGATTCGAAGGAGGAGCCTGAGATGGGGGGCTGGCTGTTGATTGGGCGGAAGCTTCTGTTTGAGTTCCCGGATTCGCTTGCGCAGTGGCTTGAGGTTCCGGTGCATCAGGGTCAACAGGAGGAGGGATATCATTTACCTCCTTCTTAAAGCCTTTCAGGGCTTTTCCGACTCCTTCGCCTATCTGTGGGAGTCGACCGGCTCCAAATATGATCAGCACGATGACCAGAATGATAATCAGCTCTGAGAAGCCCATTGTTCCAAACATGTGTCTCGTCCAATCTCTATACTGATGGATTCTTTGATTAAATGAAGATTTTCCCTAAGAAACTGTATCCTTCACGGTAAGAGGGTGTCAACCCGGGAGTCGCCGTCAGGTTAGAGGGCATTGTTGGAATTGTGATCTTCCCAGTTCTCTGAGAATCTAAGCCGGAATTGCCGTCTCAGGCCAGAAACGAGACCCGCGGTGAGTCGAAGCGCGAGAATAGCAATTGTATTTCTCCTTGAGCATGATAAAATTCACCATCGATGGCTACGCGTCCTTCACCACAAGTTCCGCCCTATCGCATTACGCTGTTTTATGGACCGGATTACCTTGAAGGTTCACCAAACACGATTCAATGCGTCTTTAATGTCAAAAAAAGAAGCTGGAAAGGCGGCGTGCAAATCGTGGTTGACGTCGATCATGTGCAGTTCGCACGAGTCGGGGCGTCGCTTCGGTTTGATCAATGGTTAGAGACCATTTTGGTTCAGCTTCCAGAAGATTTTCGGTCTGAAAGTGAAGCGCGCGCAAAAGATCTTTTTGCGCAACATGTGTGTCTCATGAAATTACAACAAGCCATTCAGCAAGGCATTAAACAGGAAAATGCGACATTGGAGCGGGATATGTTAGTTGAAGAACTCGACCGCGTCACGGCCCAACAGGCCGACCAAATAAAGAATCAAGTGCTCACAGAACTGGATGTGGAAGAGATTGTCGCTCAGGAGTTTTCGTAGGAAATGTATTCATCTCTGAACCGTCAAGACGACCTAATCTCTAATGCTGGGTATGACGAGAATGATAATGACAGCCATGGATAGTCAGGTGATCCGGCCAGATGGTATAGATAACGTCGTTGATGTTGCCCAAACGAAGTCCTGCGTTCTTTGATTATCGTCTGGTGCCAATGGTTGGGGTCGTGAATTCTGCTGGGTCAGTCTAATCGGCTCGCCTGGAAAATTACCATTGGTGATAATAGTTCAATTGGCAGTGCATTGGATTCACTATAGATGAAGAGAATAGTTTACCGAGCCCGAAGGATTGAACCATTTTTCTTCAGTTATGATTTCCTAACTCTTGTTTCATGCATAGCAAAGGAGGGCTTGTTTCATGAATACCAATTCAGCGGCAAGTGGGCGAATAAGTAATCGGCGAGGAGCAATCATTTTGACGGTGATAGCGTTTGCGGCGATGCTGTTGCTGCATCCGGGTGCCGTCTTAGCTCAAGAAGAGGAAAATCCCGCAGGGGAGGCAGGATTAGGAATTGGAAGTGGATTGCTGACGCTTGTCTATTTTCCTGTAAAAGTGGTGTATGCCGTGTTAGGCGGTGTGGTGGGCGGATTCACATATGTCTTAACCGGTGGCGATCTTGATACGGCCAAGACAGTGTGGGAACCGAGTTTCCACGGCACGTACGTCATTACGCCGTCGCATCTGAAAGGCGATGAAGCCGTTCGATTTTACGGTGTCTCACCCTATGAAGAAGAATAGGTAACCGACCGATAAGGCAATTGAGAAGAAAATGACGCACGTTTGATGTGGATAACAGTCGTATGAAACCTATTATTGGTATCACGCCTGATTACAATGCAGGTGATCGTGAAGATATGGGAGGGAAGGAACCCACCTATTTTCTTCGAGCTCGCTATGTTCAAGCGATTGAAGACGCCGGTGGGCTGCCCATTTTATTGCCATTGGTGATCGAGAAATCGAGGCAACGTCAACTTTTAGCCCAAGTTGATGGGCTTCTCATCACCGGGAGCGGTTCAGATTTAGATCCTCAGCTATATGGGGAACGTCAATGTGTCCCATTCAAGCAGATGAGCCATCAACGAAGTAGTTTGGAATTGGGGGTAAGTCAATTAGCCTATAACGAAAACATCCCGACATTGGGGATTTGCGGGGGAATGCAGTCTCTGAATGTGGCGCTGGGAGGCACCTTAATACAGGATATCGCCGTTCAGCATTCAACGGACATTGCCCATTTGCCGCCAGGATCTGCTACGAAAAAGGCGCATGGTCTCACGATTTCACCTCGAACGCTTTTGCATCGTATTGCACGAAAGCTGAGGATACGTGTGAATAGTTCTCATCATCAGTCGGTAAAGCAGGTTCCTGGTCGATTGATCACAAGTGCTGTGTCCCCTGATGGCGTCATTGAAGCGATCGAAGCTCCACACCATCCATTCTTCTTAGGCGTTCAATGGCATCCCGAGTTTCTGTACAAGCACGACCCTATCCAAAAAAGTCTGTTCCAGTCACTTGTGAAAGCTGCCAAATCATTCGCCGCTTCTCGCACTCGACGATCAGCTTAAGCTAGTTCCTCAAATATTCAGATAGAAATATCAGGCGCAGTTGAGCGTTTACTCGGTGGTTTGTGCTGGTTTAGGCTTCTGCTCAGAAGATTCGCCTGACGGTGGGGCTTCTTGAGGGTTGGCTGCTTTCGCAGGTTGGGCGTTAGGAGTTGAAGGCGGTTGTTCATTGCCGGCTGGTGCTGCTTCCGGGGGCGTGGAGAGGCTAGACGGTGTTCCAGTTGCGACCGGAGAGCTTGGTTTTGCAGCCGGGGTAGTGGGTTTTGCGGCCGTTGCTGCTGCATCTGCTGCGGGTTTGGGGGCTGCAGGTTTCGGCGGAGGTTTAGGTTTTTCCGGTTTAATCCCGCCTTCCCAATGAGGCCCT
>BQIY01000194.1 GCA_021604265.1 Nitrospirales bacterium | reverse complement strand
CGTTACTGACCCAAACAGAAAGCGCGTGAAGAAGTCGATGGGTGCCGGTCGATTACCAGAAGTTGAGGGTCCTCTCAACAAGGTTAACATCAATCCTGGTGGTGCGACGTCAACTGTGATTAAGTAAACGGCAACCGTTTTCTTTTCGTCATTTTGTGCTAATGAAAAGGAAGAACTCCTGTATGGGGTTCTTCCTTTTTTTTTTGATGAGCCTGATTGCCTTGAAGCTTCGGCATCGACATAAACATTTTCTGAGCACTGCAAGCCGTTGATCTCACGAATAACTTTTCAAAGGCATAGGAGGAAGAACCCGTCAAACTTTTTCGCGATCAAACCCAGCTTGGCGAGTATTTAAAGGGTCGAATTGATAAAAATGGGCCTCTCACATTTCATGAATTTATGACCGCGGCCTTATATGATCCTGAATATGGATTTTATACAAGAGGTCCATTAATTGGCCGCCCGGAAGGCGCGTTTAATACCAATGCGATGTTTCCAGCTTTTGGCTTTGCCCTGACATTGGCGATCCAGCAAGCAGAAGCACTCATTGGTGAACCCTTGAGAGTATTGGAGTTAGGGGGTGGGACGGGTGAACTTGCTGCAAATGTTCTCTCGTTTCTCTCATCTTCCCCCAACGACTACATCATTATCGAAACAAGTCCTTCGCTGCGAGAGCAGCAAAAACAGAGAGGAATAACCACGTTTAAAAGTCTGGAGACTCTTTCGCCGGCTCCAACATTTGTTTTTGGAAATGAAGTCTTAGATGCGCTGCCGGTTCATCGAGTCATGCGAGATGGGGCGGGTGAGCTCCTGGAACTGTATGTGGGGTTGGATGAAAATAGAGAATTCGTGGAACTCCCTTGCCTGCCCTCTACGCCTCTCTTAGCGAAACGTCTTCAAGATGAACATATCAATCTTGGCCGCGGGCAAGTTGCAGAAATCTGTCTAGATCTTGTTGGTTTTCTCTGTGCAATACAACGTGTGGTGTCAAAAGGGTATGTGGTGTTTATTGATTATGGTGATGAAGCCGCGGACCTCTATTCTTATAAGAAGCTCAATGGAACCTTGAGATCGTTTCGCTCTCAACAGTCAACGTTTGACCCGTTCGACGCTGTTGGAGAACAAGATCTTACAGCAGATGTAGATTTTACAGCTCTCAAACAGGCTGCAGTCCTGGCAGGGTTTAGCTATGTGGGAAGCAGCCGCCAAGGGCCATGGTTAAAAAACATTGGTATTGACCAGTATGTCTCCCGGACTCAGAAGAAACATCATGCTCATATGGAGATTGAACAATTAACCAGCATGGCTCACTTAGGAAGTTGCTTCGATGTTCAAATTTTTAAAACTGTAGGAGTGCCTGATGGTCTGACCCTACACCTCTGATGTGAAGTCGTGTCAATTATTCCAACAGAGTGTCAAAAAAAACCACATGAAGCCTTGTTTTTATTGCTAATTTGTTTTATTCTCTTCTTACTATTGTGTGTCATAATACGAAACACAATTTTTTTTGACACAGTTTATAACATTTCCTTTATATTTTTTTCCGCCTGATGTGGCAACAGTGTCACAACATGTTCATAGCTACAGTTTATCTTTCATCCGTACTCTCCTGTATTTTTTCCAAATTTATCCCGCCTTTATTATCGCGTTCCGTTTTCTAAGCTGCCAATGAGGTAGAACTTCGGACGTTGAGACAAAAAACGCACTTCATGTCTTCCCCTCTTGGCATGAGTGATGCATTAGCTATGGTTGTCGTAATCAATGGCTAGAGCAAAATCCAATGACTTTCGTTGACATATGCATGATGCAATAAGTCGAAAGTATTGGAATGACGACAAGAAGGCAGGAGGCTTTCAAACAGAAGGAGGCATCACATGAACTGTACGCGTTGTAGTGGACTCATGGTTGTGGATAATTGTTTGGACATTAAGGGTGGTCCTGGTGAATTGTGGATAAAAGCCCTCAGGTGTGTGATGTGCGGAAATCTTGTTGATCCGACAATCAACCGTCACCGTACTGGCTTTAAGGCAGAGGTCCTCCCATTTCGCAAACGACTTCGTAGGGCACCAAGGACGCCTGTGGCGCGCCTGTCAGCCTGAGGGCAGGTGTGTAGACTCGTTTTCTCACAAGTTGTTGGCGTAGAAACGTAACGGCTCGGCCTTCCTTTCCCTCTCTCTTTTGGCTGGTGAGTTATGGCTCAACAATCAATCTGATGAGAATGATTGTTACGAAAATCCCCCTCGATTGTTCTCATTCCTGCTTGCCATGTCGCCTTTCCAATCTTTGCCTGCAGTGAGAAGGCTTCACGGCTGAGTCGACGATCTCGTTGCATCTTGTCTGCCTGACGATGCTGCAAACTCCTCGGATGATCTCACCTTTCGGTTTCAGATTTTTTTCTTCAGATGGTTGCTGTCACGTCTCAGACATCATAAACTCCTCACGAGAGAGAAATTCCTATCATTCCCGCCCCTCAGACGACTAGAGACCTCTTGGTGCGTGCAAACGATCAGTTAATCACCATCATAAAAAATCGAAGAAAGATGGGCTTATGACCTCTGACCAGATAATTCTATTAAGTCTCTTAGGAGGAGTATTTGTCCTCTTTATCTGGGAACGATGGCGGTATGATATCGTTGCCGTTGGCATTCTCATGATCGCCGTCACCGCGGGCGTGGTCTCATCAAGTGACGCGTTCCTGGGGTTTGGGCATCCAGCCACCATCACGGTTGCAGCCGTATTAATTATCAGTCGAGGACTCAGCAATACTGGTGCTGTGGATTTCGTCACGAATTATGTCAAGCTTGCTCTCCATTCCCCTTCCCTTCACATAGCTGCCTTAGCAGGGCTAGGTGCCATTCTCTCTACGGTGATGAATAATGTCGGCGCCCTTGCCCTCCTCCTGCCGGTAGCGATTCAAACGTCGATAGAGGCCAAACGTTCGCCCGCCGTTGTCTTGATGCCTTTGGCGTTTGGTACGATTCTGGGAGGGATGGTGACATTAATTGGCACACCGCCGAATATCATTGTGGCATCCTATCGTCAGAATGTAGGCGGAACGGCATTCACGATGTTTGACTTCTCTCCCGTCGGGGCTCATGTGGCCTTTCTGGGTCTACTTTTCGTCACCTTGATTGGCTGGCACCTTATTCCAGCAGCTCGACGTAATCAAAGTGCCCCACAGGAGTTATTTAAAATAGAAGATTACATTACTGAAGTTCTAGTCACGGCAGAGTCAAAGGCGATTGGAAAATCACTGACGGAAATAGAAAAAATTACAGAAGATTCTGAAGCACTCGTCGTGGGTTTAGTGCGTGAAGACCAATCAATCCGAGGTGCTGTGTGGCGGGAAGGCCTTCAGGAAGGCGATATTCTCGTCATTGAAGCCGGGCCACAAGGCATCAAGAAATTTGTGGAAACCATGAAGCTTGAATTAGCTGGAACCCAATCACACGAAGACGATTCTGCAACCGTCGAGACCAAACGAATCATCCCCAAAGATCAGGTGATGATGGAGGCGGTGATCCCGCCCAATCGCTCATGGTTAGTCGGGCGATTGGCAGAAACACTGCAGCTTCGTTCACGTTTTGGCATTATGCTCCTGGCCGTCTCGCGTCAAGGCAAACCTTATAGAGGAAGATTGAAATCATTTCGATTTCGAGCTGGAGATGTGTTGTTACTGCAGGGAGAAAAAGAGCAGGTGATTGAAGTCATTTCGGTGCTTGGCTGCCTTCCTCTGGCTGAACGAGGGTTGAAAATTGGAGGGAAGTCGCAAGCCTGGCTGGCCGCGGGAATCTTTGGTCTCGCCATCGCAAGTGCGACGTTCGGGTTGTTAGCCTTACCAATCGCATTATTGCTGGCCGCGGTGATCATGGTGATGATGAATATGGTGCCGCCACGAGATATCTACGAATCAGTTGATTGGCCGGTCATCGTGTTAATCGGGGCGATGATTCCCATCGGGAATGCGTTAGAAAGTAGCGGAGCCACTTCGGTCGTTGCAGAATCATTAGTCAGTATTACGGCCGGATTTCCGCCTATGGCGATCCTTGCACTGATCATGATTCTGACCATGACCTTATCCGACATTATGAACAATGCTGCGACGGCCGTCGTCATGGCTCCGCTCGCTTGGGCGCTCGCTCAAGAGCTAGGGGTGAATCCAGACCCGTTTTTGATGTCTGTCGCCATCGGGGCATCCTGTGCGTTTCTGACGCCCATTGGGCATCAAAATAATTTGCTCGTCATGGGGCCTGGAGGCTATCGGTTTGGAGACTATTGGCGAATGGGCTTACCCTTAGAAATTCTTATTGTCATCGTGTCGATTCCTACGCTCATGTGGGCCTGGCCGCTGTAACTATCGTCAGTGAAAAATGTAAAGGGCACCTCTAAAAACCGTCCCTTTCTGCGATGGCGGCGGCAGCCGCGTGCTCAAATCCTCATGTATTCGCCCATACACTGCGGTTTTGCGCGCACGGCTTCCTTGCCCTCACACAAAAATCCTGGTTTTTAGAGGTGCCCTAAAGTAGAAATTGAAAAGTGTACAGAGGGGAGTATCCGTCACCCTACTGTTGAGGAATCTTTTGTTTTTCACTTCTTCTTTTATTTACATGAGATCGTAATGGCCCAAGAACATCTTCCATCACGACAAGCTGAACCGTTGAGCATGTCCTGGCGCCGTGTCATTTTTATGCCAGAAGATTTGAATCCTCGACGAACCTTAATGGTTCGAATGCTGTTTGTGACTCTGTTGCTCATATCACTGCTTGGTATTTTGTGGTTTGATCGAGAAGGGCTGAAAGATCAGGCTGATGGAGATGTTTCTTTTGTGGATGTCGTCTATTTCACCATGGTGACCATTACCACAGTCGGGTATGGTGATATTGTTCCAGTCACGCCTCGTGCACGACTGATTGATGCCCTTGTCATTACTCCGGTCAGAATTTTCATTTGGGTTCTTTTCCTTGGGACAGCTTATCAACTGGCACTTCGACAATTTTCAGAGGGATTTCGTATGGCGAAACTTCACGCAAACCTGGACGAACACATTATTGTCTGCGGATACGGGCATACAGGGAACGCTGCCGTCAAAGAATTGTTGGCCAAAGGGACCCCTGAAAATCAAATTCTGGTCATTGATCCCCGAGATGATCGGGTTCGTGCAGCCATGGAACTCGGCGTTGCTGCCCTTCGCGGCGACGCAACGCAAGAAGGTCTCTTAAAGGACGCGGCACTCGTTCGAAAAGCACAAGCGGTGATTATTTCAGCAGGACGTGACGATGCGAATGCACTCATTCTCCTGACCGTTCGTCATTTGACTCCGACCTGTCGTGTGATTATGAGCGCAAAGGAACAAGAAAACGTCAAGCTCTTCCGACAGGGCGGTGCTCAACG
>BQIY01000193.1 GCA_021604265.1 Nitrospirales bacterium | reverse complement strand
CTTGATCAGTGGGACTACAACATCGGCACAGGGAATGCCCGTTGGAGATCCTTTTGATAGAGGTATCAGTATTCAGGGGTCTATCACCTCAGGAGGAGGGAATATAATTTTGAATGCAAGTAATGTTGAGCAAGATGGAATCGTAATTTTTGACCCTGTTGATTCAGGGGGTGGGGATATTACCATCACTGTAACGAGCGCTAGCAATAATAGTTTCGCAACCTCAGACCTAACGGGCAACTTGGCAGTCCCACTGAGCGCAGGATCTGGAAATATTGTCGTGACCGCTGATGAGATTGACTTGTTTGACTTTAGCCCGGTTTCTGGGACAGGGAATCTGACACTGCAGTCTTTCACGGCTAGTCAAGGTATCACGCTTGGCGGAACAGCTGAACTTGGAGTGAATACCCTGGATCTGATAGACGAAGAACTTAACGCAATACAGGATGGCTTCAATTCGATTACGATTGGCAGGGGTAATGGCAGTGGTCTTATTTCCGTTGATCCTGCGGGTATCAGCTTTAGTGATCCTGTGACCCTCCAATCACCAGGGGTCGGCGGTGCAATTGTGGCAAACGGGCCAATTCAAACGAACGGTAACGATTTAACCCTAAATTCCGGCGGTGACATTCAGGTCGACTTTATAAATGCCCAAGGCGTCGAGAATTTCAGTGGTGGTAGCGTTGATATCACAACTGATCGATTTTTCCGTGCCACAGGAAGCTTTATTGATCGTAACGGTACGGTAGCTAGCATTTCCACCGCTGACTTCAACGGCGGTCGCGACATCACGATTCGCCATGGCGGTGGCGATAGAGGCGTCGCCTTCACGGTTGGCGACCCTCTCCTTTCTAGTGGTCCAGACAGGAACGGTACCGCAGCAGCTATTTCGAGTGGAGACTTTAGCATCTCACCAATCAAATCTCTTCCTTTTACCTTTGCGGAAGGCAACATTCAAATAATTGGCCTCGATGAACAAAAACCCGCTCAGAATGATCCTGGCATACTAATCGACCCACCCATTGTTATTCCTGATCCTGAGAAACCTCCGTTACAATTACCAGACCCAGAGGAACCTTTCACAAATGACTTTGAGAATTATCTTGATATCCGCGGTACGCCGATTAAGACTCTAGATCAGATTAGGGCTGAGTTGCGTGAAATTGAAGATGCCACTGGCGTCAAACCTGCGGTCATATATGCCATGTTTACGCCTACAAACCCTACATTACCGTCCGAGGCGGGAGGGGCAGCTCGAACACACAAGCAACTCGAGCTAGTGTTGGTTACTTCTAGTGGATTGCCCGTTCGGCAACGGATAGAAGGAGCAACGCGAAGGCAAGTCATCACAAAAGCTAGACAATTCCGAAAGCACATTAAGGATATTAAACATTCACCTCCTGATCTATCAGAAGCTCAGCAATTCTACGCCTGGCTTATCGCACCGCTGAAGGGGGATTTACAAGCCCACGAGATCGACCAACTTGTATTTGTGATGGACACTAAATTGCGCTCTATTCCTGTAGCCGCACTTCATGATGGGCAAGAGTTCATTATCGAACAATACAGCGTTGGATTGATGCCCAGCCTCTCGTTGACCGACACTCGCTACAGGGATATCAGGAAGCTGGAAGTCCTGGCCATGGGGGCTCAAACATTCCTCGCGAAAGGTCAAAGCCCATTAACTGCCGTGCCTACTGAGTTAGAAGCCATTACAGGTCAACTGTGGAAGGGCAAACAACTGCTTGACGAAGACTTTACCCCAGAGATTTTGAGAGAGGAAAGGAACAAACATCCGCGTGGCATTCTCCATCTAGCGACTCATGCAGACTTTAGACCTGGTAAACCCAGTAATTCCTACATCCAGCTCTGGGGAGACAACAGGCTGCAACTCAACCAGCTGCGGGAACTGAAGCTATATGACCCACCCGTGGAATTAATGACCTTGAGTGCCTGTCGAACAGCTTTGGGCGACCGAGAAGCAGAGCTAGGGTTTAGCGGATTGGCAGCTCAAGCGGGGGTCAAGTCAGCCATGGGAAGTTTGTGGAAAGTGTCAGATACGGGAACACTTGGTCTCATGACGAGCTTTTACGAAAAACTACGGAATGCTTCTACCAAGGCAACAGCTCTGCAACAGGCGCAACTGGCCATGCTTCATGGAGGTGTACGAAGGGAACACGATAAGCTTAAAATAGCAACCTTAGACCAACCTCAAGGTGAACTCATCCTCAACCTACCACCGAGTAAAATAATTGCTGCTGAATCAGAGAGCAAAACGGCGGAACAGGAAGTTCCTCAATCTAGGAAGAATGCGTTCAGTCACCCGTACTATTGGAGCGGCTTCACGATTATCGGCAATCCTTGGTAAATGTGGGATCGATTTCATTCGCTAGTCGGTACAGCTATATTCTCTGGTATTGATCCTGTAAATATACCAGGCAGCGGCTGTTGCTCTTCTAATTTCGTTTTGACGCGTGCCAAGGCCATTTCTATTTCCTTTAACCCATATTGATCTTGGATGGCTCGAGAAATTTTGAGTGCAGTTGAGTACCGAGTTTTCGCAAGTAAGTTCAACCCCACTTTCGCATACAGGTCACCCAGCATACGATAGACATGATATGATTGACTTCCCTCTTTAACCAGGACTTCCAGTGTTTCAATAGCTTTATTCATCAGGCAAGTATCACTGAAAAACGCAGCCAAGGCGATGACCCTTTCTTCATGTGTCAGATCCAATAATTCGGCAATTTTGCGCTCCGCTTTTTTCACCGCCGCAACCTCATGTTCTTCAAGTAGTTCAAATCCAAAGTTATTTCCACCATCTGCAAGAGAGGACAAAACATTATCTGCATTGACGATCAGTAGATACCTCACTCCGCCTCTTTCAAGTTTCGGGGCATCGTTTGGATATATGATCTCGGTTGAGGTAACATTTGCTTGCCACATGACATCTACCTCATCAACTAATCGTAAAGTGTAACGGCTCGCCCCTTCTAGCGCATTCCAGCGCAATGTTGGCCTTTCATCAAGTACACAAGTCATACGTGGACTCAAAATATAAGGAATGTGTGGGTCATTTCCACCTTCTCTATTGGTAACCTCCACAGTTGTACTTCTAAAAATATCGGAACCATCCTCTGGACAGCCGATAGCAAGGCCTGATACGACTCCAGCAGGCACTCTCCAAACCTGCTGGTTATCACAAAATACTTTCACTATTGCACTACGCTCCGGTCGCAAAAGATCCCCATACTGAAGTCTTGCCCCAACACCTGCCACTCGATATTCAGATTCCCCGATTTTTTTAAGTTCCACTCGACCCTCGACTTTGATAATCCTATGTGCGGAAATAACTTCAAGGGTTCCGCTCACAATCGTAAGGGCCAGAATAAGAACAATGGCCGCTACTATTTTGGTTTTCATGATTCACCTCTTTTCACTTTGGGAATCTGTTGAGGCATTTGTAGTCGCTTACGTGCGATTTCGATCCATGAATCTTCCTCTGGACGTTGACTAGGAGAAGCATATGCGATGCATTTCTCCCATTGCTTCTGAATTGTATGAGAAGTATCACCTTCTTTCTCCAGGGCCTGCGCTAACAGGCAATGTGGGGTTGCTTGCTGATGACTTTGTGCACTCGTAGATAGGTCAATCGCCTCCTGAAGTGCAGCCTTTGCCTCTTCCAGACGATTTTGCTTGAATCGCACCCATCCTAAATTTTTATAGTAATAGTATCCCAAAACTCCTGAATCCTTACTTTTTTTTCGTAACTGAGATAAAAGACCCAGAGCAGAAGAGTATTCCTTTTCAAGTATATAAAGTCGAGCTAGATTGTTGTAGGCAATCGCGCAGGCCCTATCATTCTGATAGCATAACTTCGCGGCAAGCTGATATTCATCGTGTGCCACCTGTGGATTTTGCTTGTCTTCGTTTAGCCTGCCGAGATACGCGTGCAGGAGGCTATCATTGGGATTAAGTACACGAGCCATCGTATAGTCTGACTCAGCACTGGCCAAGCGATCAGCTTTGTAACGACTATACCCACGGTCGCGGTAATAAGATGCAATTGCTGGCAGTATCAAATAGGCTACAAGGACAATTAAAATGATAGATGTAAATACTAAAACTCTTTTCGATATTACACGGTTAGGTTTTGGCGAAATAATTTCTCGAAGAAGTTTGATCAGTTGGTCAACATCATAGTTAAATCGGCTGTCGCTCAGCTCACAAGCCTGTCGTCGTGCTAATCCTGAGAGTGAACGCGGCAAGAACTTTTCTGTTGGCATGCTGGCACGCTGAACCAGTACGGGTAGTATCTCGATCTTGTGCTCTAGCGCCGTCTCGACCTCTAATCGAACCCAATCTTGAGGGTTATCCAGTTTGCGGCCGCCATTCTCATCGGTGACCGTTGCCCAACTCTGGCCGATCAACACGATCAATGCCTTAGACGAAGTGATGGCACTAATGATTTTCGTAGGAAATTCCTCGCCACCTTTGAGTTTGTCTCGATCGAAAAATATTTGCTGCTCGCCAAAGCACTTGCATAGACGATCGTACAAGCGCCCAGCATCACCGCTGGTCTCTTCACGTCTGTAGCTAATAAAGATCTGCTGCATGAACCGTCCCTGTTCTATGCCTTGGGTGGGTGGGTGGTTGGATATGAAATTGTGTTATTACTATGGGCGAAACGGTGTGCGGCGTAGTAAAGGTTAAAGCTTGCTCAGAAATGTGTCAAGGTAAGTTAGAGGCAATGTGTAAGATATTAGTTTCAACGCATTCCATTTCCTCGATTGTTCTATGGATTTTGTTCGGGTTTGATCGACCGCCAACGCGAAATGTCCGGCACAGTACACGAGAGACAAGAGAATGATCGTATGATATTTTCCCAACCACCCATCCGCTAATAAGACCCTAAGAAGGGAAAGAAATACACGGCTGAGGTAAATAAATGAGTGAGGGACATCCAAATTGTCACGGATGCCATTCTATCAAACTCAGGTGGGTGGAGAGTGATTGACTCAGAACTATTTAACGACGACCAGAGAAAAGCATCGAGGACATTACGAGCACAGGAATTCCTCGCACGCACATGACAACCCCCGAGCAAGACAGACAGACCCGACCGACAGCTTGACATGAATACCACTAGCAGCAATGGACAATCAGGTCCGCATGTGAAAAATTTTCTCTGCTTGGCAAGCCTTCAGCGAGTGTGTCCGAAGAACCTTACGGTGTTTGCCTTATACGTGAGAGCTAGCGCTTCAACTCACCGCGTTTCTCCTGTTCCATTTTTTTAAAAAATCGATCAGCATCACTTCGAATTTCCTCTTTAGAAGGTTCCGGCCTCGTCTCATCCGGAGTGCTGCATCCCCATACCCAGAGACAACTCAGCAAAATCAGAATGCC
>BQIY01000192.1 GCA_021604265.1 Nitrospirales bacterium | reverse complement strand
CCAGTTTGTTACGACCGTCACCATGAAGGAGATGGTGCACAGGCCGTGGGCAATGGTTGTTCCCTCTCCCAGCAGGTTTACATCCTTTGCCCACTGCGGGTCCGTATGGATGGGGTTGTAATCGAGGGAGGCCACAGCATTGCGGGTGATTACTTTTTGATCGATCTCTCTCACAACATTGGGAAGCTCCATATCAAGAGCCATATCTTCAAACTTCAGACGCGTCATGGACATTCATCCTTCCGTCCCGGCACGCAAGCCGGAACATTCCTATTCCGACTAAAAACTACAGAAACTTGTGAGCTTCACCTTCCCTGGACACTGGGAGGATGAGCCCTCCCAGCCACTTGCACACCAACTCGTCATTCTGGTTCAGGAAGTAGGTCTCGAAGCTCAAATACCGCTTGCCGCGCTTGATGTACTTGTCATGAAAGCGGCTTCTTTGACGAATGATGTCTCCAGGACGAATTGGAACACCGAACTCAACTTCATGCCCCGGATTGATGGCACCGGGCGTCTTGATCCAGCTACCGCGACCATCCCTCCCCGTCGACCAGAATATGATCTGTGTAAGGAACATGGGGTGCGCGATCAGCTCTCCAAACGGGCCGTTCTTCGCTGCTTCAACGTCGGTAAAAAGTGGGTTGTCGTCAACGACGCCTTCCGCAAAGGTCAACACGTCCTCCAGCTCCACTTCGAACTGGATCTGACCATCCACCCACCCTTCATCATCCACATCTTCCCACCGCTCATAGTTCGCGGCGTTCTTGAAGAAGTCGTTCTCAAACGCTTTTTGTTTCTTGGTCTTGATAAAATCTTGAATCTTTACGTCGGTTCCCATGGGGTACTCCTGTTCACGAAACCCACAATTCTGAAAAGCTGCGGGACGCTATCGCGATGGAGGCTGCCTCCCCTTAATCTATGTTAAGAGGGGAACAAAATTTCTCAGCCATGAGAGTTTGATAGACCACGGGACAGTTTTTGCCGGACTTCCCAAAGCTCCTGGGGTCAGTGGTTGACCCCGTCAACCTTCCGCAAAGAACAGGTCTTTGAGCTGTCGTTTGCGGCCCTTGATCACGTCTTCCAAAGTGTATTTGTCCAACACTGCCAGAAAGGCCCTGGTTGCTTCGTCAAACATTTTGGGAAGGGTGCAAGCCGGGGACACCAAACAATCCCCACAATCAACTAACTGAAAGCTGTGCTCTGTGTGGCGCAGCACCTCCCCTACCCGAATTTCACCTGCCGGACGGCCCAGCCTCAGGCCACCATTGCGCCCGCGAATGGTTTCAAGAAAACCGGCATGGCCCAGCTCCTGCACAACTTTCATCAGGTGATTGCGCGAAATTCCATAGACATCTGCCACCTCAGCGACAGAAGAGAGCTTTTCTTCATCCTGAGAGGCCACATGCATCAGGACCCTGAGGGCATAGTCTGAAAAACGGGTGAGCTGCATCACGCCTGGCTTTCGTTTGAAACTTCTAACTGGTGTGCACCGTGCTCAAAGTGCGGGTTTACCCGGACAAACACAATGAGCTTGGGCGCTGCGTTCTCAAAAGCAGATGCCTGCAGCCTCCACCCTCGCCTTTTCCAAAGGCTGATTTGTCGCATCACATTGATCACAGAAACTTTTCCCACATCTTTAAAGATGCATTTGACATGCTATTTTTAGATTATTATTGATGCATTCACAATACATGTTTGGAGTTGGACGTGCCAAGTACGGATGATCTGGATGACGCAACCCTCAAAGAACTCGTTGAAAAATTCTACCAGCGCGCCCGAGCTGATGCGGACCTTGGCCCCGTCTTTCAGGCTGCGGTTGCTGATTGGGATGATCATCATGCGCGACTGACCGACTTTTGGTCCTCTGTCGTTCTGGGTAGCGGGCGCTACAAGGGCAATCCGGTGGCACTGCATATGCTCCATGCACCGCACATCACCCCGGAGATGTTTGCAAAATGGCTGAGCCTTTGGCGTCGCACGACGAGTGAACATCTAAGCGAACCCACAGCGAAGCTCATGCAGAGCAAGGCAGACCGCATAGCCACCACGTTGCAACAGGTTCTCTTTCGAAAAACACCGGCGCACTAGACAGGCGGACTAACAAGTGCGCCTACGCCCTCCCACGCCTTCCCATTTCCCCGAAGAAAATTGTAAGGAGTTCTTCACATGAGCAACCCGCTTGGCGCAGAAACCATCGCACTTGTCAAAGCTACCATTCCCGCCCTTGAAGCGCACGGTACCGACATAACCACCGCCATGTATGCGCGGCTTTTTCAGGACGAGCACATCAAAGCGTTGTTCAACCATTCCAACCAGGGAGAGAGCGGCGCACAGGTACACGCCCTGGCCAGCGCCATTCTGGCTTACGCGCGCAACATCGAGAACCCTGGGGTTCTGTTGCCTGTGGTTGAGCGGATTGCGCACAAGCATGTCGGCTATCACATTCTGCCAGAGCACTACCCATTTGTGGCTACTGCTCTGTTGGGTGCCATCAAGCAGGTTCTGGGGGATGTCGCCACTGACGAAATTCTTGCTGCATGGGGCAAGGCCTATTGGTTCCTTGCGGACATTCTGAAAGACCGTGAAGAAGTCCTCAGGCGGGAACTCAGCGAGGCAGATGGCGGGTGGTCCGGTTGGCGCAAATTTGTGGTCACTGAGAAAACCCGCGAAAGCGACGTGATTACGTCCTTTGTGTTGAAGCCACAGGGCGGCGGCTCAGTCTCAAGGCACCTGCCAGGGCAATATCTGACATTTCGATTTGATGCTCCTGGTCAGCCGGGTATGAAGCGGAACTACTCAATCTCATGCGCACCAAACAACGACCACTACCGCATCTCAGTAAAACGCGAGGAGCATGGTCAGGGTGGATCGCGCCATCTGCATGACACGGTCAATGTTGGAGATATGCTCGAGGCAACGCCTCCAGCCGGTGACTTTTTCCTGAGCACTACACCCAAGCGCCCGGTGGTGCTGGTGTCCGGTGGTGTTGGTTTGACGCCGATGGTCAGCATGCTGGAGACCATTGCGGACGAGCACCCGGACCTTGAAACTCATTATGTGCACGGAGCCCTCAACAGCGCGTCCCACGCCATGGATACGCATGTTCGCAGCCTGGCCAAAAACCACGGATGCATTTCGGTATCCACCTTCTACAGCGAACCAGCAGCCGGTGATGCTGTGGGCACCACCCATGACCATGAGGGTTTTATCTCAGCTGCATGGCTCAATGAGCATGTGCCCCTGAAGGACGCAGATGTGTTCCTGTGCGGACCCAAGCCATTCCTCAATGCGATGGTTCGTGACCTGACCCAGTCCGGGCTGCCAGCAGACCAACTGCACTACGAGCTGTTTGGCCCGACTGACGAAGAGATTGCTGCCTAAGGCTTCTGCCGGGAGTGGAGTGTATGTTTCACTCCCGGTGCTTTGCCCAAGTTATTCCTGCAAGTTAGGCTCACTGCCCGCCGGCACATTGGTAAGAACGAGAGCACCCCAAGCAACGACCAGCGTGCAGCACAATTGTCCAGACGAACGCTCCGCTGACGCTTGGTTAAATGATCGGAAGAGACAGGGGCGGCGCCACCTCAAGGACGCGCTTACTCATAACAGGAACTCGCCCCCAGCAGGCCACAGACGCAATCTTAAACTCACGACTTCGCCACAACTGCAGGGAATGTGAGCTTATGAATTGAACGGAAAATTGATGGGCCTCACAGAAAGTATTCCGCCACAGGCTATCAACTCATCCGTAGCAACGAGAGGTAAGAGTCAGAAAGATTGAACCTTTGCAGAGTTAGGGGGCCGATGTAGCCGCCTCGATGAGATTGCGAACCCTTGAGTTTTTTTGCTCTGACGAAATCATCTGCTCACTCAAAAAACGCGCTCCGGCTTGCGTCAGATGTCCCCCGTCTGGGGAAACGAGCTCACCAGCTGGAGTAAAAGAATGACACTCGCCCGAACTACCTCGGCAAAACACCTCCAACAACTCAACGAAGTTCTCACTCTTGACGAGCGCCTTGACTCGGCTGTTCAACTCTTTGATGTGATCGGGAACGGCCTGAACATAGGCAGCTCTATCGTCTTTCGGAACGCTCAGAGCCACCTTCTGCCTCATGGAACCAAAGGCTTTTGGACCAACAACCAGAACCGGTTTTCCATAGATATCCTGAAGGTCGCGAATGGTTTCCGGCAGATGTTCAACTACCCACGGCAACCATGATGCGGACAACCAGATCTCGTCTGAAGCGCTTGCTATCTGGTTGAAGGTCTCCCCCTCAAAACGTCCCATCACCCTGCATCGTTCTGCCCGCGATACCGGGATGTGTTTGTCAATATTGCCCCGCGTCAATACGAGACCACACTCTGAGTTCACCTGCCTGGTAGAAAACTGCACGTGGTCTCCAAGTGGGCCTTCAGCAATTACATTCAGGAAATCCTTTGCATGGCTATCGCCAACCAACAGAATCTTCCGTCTGTGATCATTCTGGAAAAACTTGCCCTCCAATGCATCAAAGCGCGCCTGGTTGTATCCATCCAACTCAGCAAACTGGCGCAGCAAAACCTGATCTGCCTCGTGAAACCTCGATAGGAATCCCTTGTTCAGGACAATTGCGCTACCCGTGGCCACAGACACGAGGGAAACAATCAAGGCGCCTCGAAAAACCAACCCTGTCCCCACTTTTCCTTTCTCTCGAAACGGGCGCTCAATGAAGTAATAGGTCAAGACTGCCAGTACAAATGCGATGGGCGCAAACAGCAACAAAGTGCTCTCATTGACATCTGCATGTCGGGCAAATGCAAAAATCGGCTGATGCCATAGATACAGGGGATAGCTGATAAGCCCCACAAACACGACAACGGAGTTGGATAAACCGGCATGCACCCGATTACCATCGGACGGTGATGCGATAAGCAAAGCGGCGCCGAATGTAGGAACAAGCGCCGCAAGGCCGGGAAACGGTGTGTTCACATCGAAGCTTACTATTGCTGTAGCAATCAATCCGATGCCTAGTAGAGACGCACAGTTTGGCGCCTTTGATGTCACTCTGCCCAGAGGTATAGCGTAGTAGGCAATCAAGGCGCCCAACATGAGTTCCCAAGCACGTGCCATAGGCAAGAAAAACGCAGTCTCGAAATGCAGTTTGGTCAGATACCAAGACACCACCAGTGAACTGATAAGTACCAGTCCAAATGCAACCCCTACAAACTTTGACCAAAATCGTACAAGAGCAGCAAGGAATAGAGGGAACGCTATGTAGAACTGCTCCTCAACCGCAAGGCTCCAAGTATGGATCAGCGGTTTCAACTCCCCGGCAACACCGAAGTATCCACGTTCGCTCCAGAAGAGAAAATTGGAAACGAACAGAGGCACCGCTATCAAGCTCTCTCCAAAATCTACGAGATCACTTG
>BQIY01000191.1 GCA_021604265.1 Nitrospirales bacterium | reverse complement strand
GAAATGGCGGTTGAGGGAGTGAGGTTTGGAACGGAACGAACAACATCTGGCGCCATTCGGAATGCCACAGTCACTGATTCGGCAGAAAGTCCGTTTGCGATTTCGCTGCCAGCTCTTGAAATGCCCAACGTGAAAGAGATTCTGGAAAAAGAAGATTTAGAAACGATGAAATTGATTGAAGCGTTGAACGCCGATATTCAGCAAGAACGAAAAACTTGGAAGGAACGGTTGAAAACAATACCGGGAAAAGAACAGGTGAGGACGTATAAGCAACGTGTCAAAGAATTGAAAAAGTCCGCGAAAGGTGGAATCGGCGGAATGTTGGGTGGTGTCGAAAAAGTTCAATCGTTGAAGGACGAGATTGAAAAGGATGTTCGACAAGTCAGCAGTGCCAAAAAAGAATTTGAAGAGAAGGTTGCACTGTTGAAAACACGTTTGGCTCAGATTCAATCTGCTCCACAACGTGACATTCAGCATCTTCAGAAGAAATATCATCTCTCTCCGCAAGGTCTTGCCAATTTGAGCCAGTCATTACTCGGTTCGCATGTTGGATCGTGGGTACAGCAGGGAGTCGCGTGGTACGAGCGATTGAAGCCGTATCTCGAACAAGGGCAAGAAGCCAAGAACCCTGAGGCTCCAGCGTCTTCTGACGGCCCGGGCGTAGACTTTTTGATTCGCCTGGCCAAAGTGTCGTTGAATCTTGATGTCGGAGATCTTGCCGGTACTGTTCGCAACATCACGCCTGAGCAGGCAACTTTTGGTAAGCCCCTCACATTCGAATTTAACGGCGCACAGTTGAAAGGTGTCACGTCACTCAGGCTGGAAGGGACGCTTGATCATCGTCAGCCGGCTCAATCCTCTGACCACATACAGTTTATCGCGAAAGACTTTACACTTCAAAACATTGCCTTATCAAAAGATGAGACGTTGCCGGTCTCGTTGAACGACGGTGCTGCAGATATCACGGTGACGGCTTCCCTGAACGGGAAGGCGTTGAATGCTCACGGGACAGGACTGCTGACAGGTTTGAATATTTCTGCAGGCTCTCAACAGGATACACGTCCCCTGACGCAGTCACTACGCAAGGCAATTTCGGATATTTCTCAGTTATCTGTCAAGGCCAATGTGACCGGGACGATTGAACAATATCATGTGGCCCTCAAGTCTGACCTTGATGAGATCGTTCAACATGCCGCAGGAAAAATGGTAAATGATGTCGCAGCTCGATTTCAGAAAGATTTGAAGGCTGCGCTCAGAGCCAAAATACAAAAACCAATTCAGCAGTTAGAGCAACGTCTTGGCAGTCTTGGTGCAATTGGGGGCGAACTCCGCCATCGCGTGACCCAGCACAACAGTGTCTTAGAAGAGCTCCTCAAGAAGAGCATGCCGAAGTCTCTCCTTCCGGGCGGGATCAAGTTGCCGTTTTAAGAGTATCCGGTGGTTGTGCAAGGTGAATCATCGGAGATGAGGCGATGGATAACCAGTTCAGGCCGACAAGACAAACGAACAGGGAGTAATGACGTCCCGACTCCTCGGGTCGTATAGCCTTGCATCTGTTGGTGCTTCCACGTTCCAGACGTGTATTCTCGTGCGCATCGACTATTGACAATGATCGACCTTCCCCCAGGTAGGCAGATTTGCCCTCCATGCGAATGGCCGCAAAGATAGAGGTCGATGCCTGTCTCGTGAGCTTCCGAGATAATTTCAGGAGAGTGTGCCAAGAGTATTTGAACGAAGTGCTTGTCCTTCGGCACGGATTGGAGCGCCTTGGGTAAATCGGCCACTTCATACCAATGTGCGTCATCGACTCCTGCCATCCAGATGGTATCAGTGCCGCGTTGAATGGACGTCGCTTCATTGAGCAGCATCTGAATCCCGAGGCTTTCTAACCCCGGGACCATCTCTAAAAAGTCATGGTTGCCAAGTATTCCAATGATGCCATGGGGGCATTGAATGTGTTTCACCAGAGGAGTGAGGCAATCCAGGGTCGTTTGATAATCCCCGTACGTTAACAGTCGAAAATCCCCGGTGATCACACAGAGATCGTATTCCAATTGTGTAATGGTTTGTTGAAGGGCTTGGCCTTGGTCGGCGATGCCTTCAAGGTGCAGATCTGACAGGTGAAGGATCCGGAATCCGTGAAAGGACTGAGGCACGTGCGGCAAGCGTACAGGGTTTTCAATGACCTCATAGTCAAGCGAATTACGGACCGCCCTGGTCCATAGTCCGCTGATTTTGAGGAGACCTTTGAGTAACGGCCCCAGGTGGTCCAAGTTTTCAAAACTAAAGTGTAGTCCGGTAGGACTGGAACGAATAGCCGTATGGATCGTTTGGAGTTCAAGCCGTCTGCTCGCATGGCGTGTCCCAATACGCTCGATGAGGCAGGAAAGTGTGTCTGCATCCATGTCAGAATTTCGAAATGGGAGCCCTTGTCAAATCGTGACGATCAACGATAACATAACTCCATGCAAACACTCGATGTCCAGAATCCCGGCTTGCCCGACTTGCAGTTCGTGCTCATGGTGTTGGCGCTGTCCACATCTGATCTGGAAACCCTCACCATTCCGGTTGCTGTTCGAGAAATTTTATTTAACCGTTGTTGGGCCTTACTGCACGAAACGCCTCCGCCGGAAAAGAATGAAGAACGTCGCCTTGATCTTCGTGAAAGTGATGAAACCACGCTCGATGCCATGGTCATCGTCATTCGTCAAACGTGTGAAGAGCATCATATCACTCAGATTGCGTGGAGCCATCCTCCGAGCGAACCCACAAGATCGTCAACTCCTGAAGCTCAGCCTCTCGTTGACCGTCTGCAAAATTATAATCCAGCTGATCCCAATTCTTCTTCGCCTGAACATAATTGATTGCATTTTGATCTGATCGAGTCTTCGACATTCTTCCGCGCAAGCCGCGACTAGGAACACAGGGCGGAGTCGATCGGTCAAATCTAGTTACCCTGTTTTCCGAATACGTCTTTCAACAGATCGGTGACGCGCGCTGCAGGGTCGGTTCGAATTTTTTGTTCTTCCTGCGCAAGCGTATAGAATAGGCCATTCAAACTTTTTCTGACCACGTACTGATCGAGGTCAAACTGTTCAGTCTTGACAAAAGGTAGAGAGGTATAACGTCCAACAAGTTCTTTGTACTGCGCAGCCACTCCCACCTTGTCCATGGCCTCTTGAATTTTTGGGGTAAATGCTTCGGTCAGCTTATCCTTTGTCTTCTCTTTAAAGTAATCAGTCGCCGCCGTGTCCCCGCCATGTAAGATGGCTTTTCCGTCTTCTACCGACATCTCTTTGACGGCATCCTGAAAGATCGGTTTGGCTAACGGTGCGGCTTCCTCGGCGGCACGATTCATCCCAACGACGAATTCATCGACTTGAGGCCCCAGTCCGGCAACGCGCAGCCCTTTATCCATGGCCTGTAATTGTTTTGGTAATAAGATTTTGATGGCGTCATTCTTGAAATACCCGTTCAGGTTGCCCGTGAGATTGATGGCCTTATCTGTCCCAACAGATAAGGCTTCTTTGAGACCGGATATAATTTTGTCATTTCCTAGAGTCTTGCCACTTGACGATCCGAGCTGTTCGATGGTCTTTTCTTTCAAGCTGTCCAAGAGATCGAAATGCGCAAATGAAATATTTGGAATAAGACATAGAAAAAGGATCAGGATGAGTCGAGGTTCGATCATGACAGTCCTCCATGAGAGTCGTATGAGGTAACCTGGTTACATTTAAAAAAGAATGTGCATTCACCCAATAGCCGTTTCAGTTATACCGAAACGATAACGCGTCAACTTGTACAATGTTGATATTCAATACGTGATAGAAAACGTCAATCCTTACTAGTTATAGCCGATTCAATGAACTTTTGTACTCGTGACACGTTGGATATCGCGTTGAAAGTCCTCATGGTTTAACTGAAACGTATTTGGATTCGCTGTAATCCAAGCGGGTGTAACTTTCCGCATGTTTGAAGTAAGTCATCGCGCGAGGTGAGTTGGTACCCCTCAGCTGGTGCGTATTTGTATTCGCTATAGTGTAGTGTGTTGCAGGTTTCGAGGCAATTGTTCTTTTTCTGCAAGAGATTTAACAATCTATCGGTGACCTGAGGAGACTTCGTACTAGAAAGGAAAGCCGTATGGGGCGACACGCCTCGTTGGGCAACGAGGAGTGATTGTCAAGGGTTAGGTCTTTTTGACGCGGACGAAGTGAAAGTGGACACCACCAGTGAGGCCTTGGTTTGTCGGGTCAGCTGGTTCATAGGTGGCCAAGCTGAAATTCTCTGTTGTCAGTGCTGTTTTGAGGGCCGTGCCAAATTCTTTCAAGGTGTGAATATCATGAGAGTCAATTTCTTTAACGATTGATCGCGCTTTGATTCCCGCGAGATCTGCTGGTTTTCCTCCAATGACTTCAAACACCACGACGCCTTCAGCTCGTTCAAGCCCGAGGTATGCTCGAAGTTCTTCATCAATCTTGCCAACGATCAGTCCAAACTCTTCACCGAGTTGAATGGCTTCATCCTCACTCATTGGTGTGGAGGTGAGCATCGTCTGGGAAAAGACAACCCCCATCGTTAATGGGCAGAGGATGAGTATGAGAAATGATAGCAAAACTGTACGTGCGAGATGATGGTGGATGCGTCTCTGTTTGAATAGTCTAGTTTTTATATTCATATCGTTCAGCCCTTGAGCGGTTACTAATCGATGGGTGTTAGTCAAGGTTTTTAAAACCTTAATCTAAAACGGGAGAGGCGGAAGAGCTTGCCTGAGTCTATGGTCGTGGGTAACCAATGTGGTGGGATGGTATCCCGAAGCGACCCAGGGAAGTCTTTCCGGCTCTCCTTCCAGCATTATTGACACGGACATGGATCGGAGTGAGGCCGTGTGTTTTCGATTGCCTGTGTGACCGTTGTCAGCAGTTCACGCGTATTGATGGGTTTTTGAAGTACAGCCCAGGCTCCTGCCTGCCGTGCTTCGGTTTCAAGAGTCTCACTGCAGAAAGCCGTAATCATAATCACCGGGGTGGAAGAAGTTAGCTGCGATACCGCAAGCTGCTGAAGCAGCTCCAGACCGTTCATATTGGGCATCTGATAATCGGTTAAGATAACGTCAAAGTCAGTATGTTCAACCATTGTAAGAGCCGCCATCGCATTTTGGGCTTGCTGGCAATGAAATCCATGCGATTCCAGTAAGTCAGATAATATCCATCGAATATCTGCATTATCGTCAATAATAAGGATGCGAGGTGTCATTGTATCACCTATGATTGTAATGACTAGCCAACATTCATCTTGCTACGTATCCTACTTTTCCCCCGTGTGAACTGGCAGTGATCGGGTTCTTGATACTTGTCGTACGCGAGGCGACATCGGACGCGGTTTTCTTCTTCCGACATTCGGAAGAGGGTTCGTCCGGTT
>BQIY01000190.1 GCA_021604265.1 Nitrospirales bacterium | reverse complement strand
CCCTCCAGGAACCTATTCGATTACCATCGACTCCTACGATGCCTACGGGGTACCGCTCCCTACTCAGATGACCCGCACGGTATTGCTCAAGAGTGGAGAAACTCACTTTCTGACTGAACGGATTCTCAAATAAATGTGTACGTGCATAGGCCTTCGAACGACATTCATTCTATGTGTAGTCTTCGCCTCCTTGTGGGTGAATGTTGGGTGTACTTTCCTGGGATGGCAGGGCATTCCTGATTGGGTTGAGGGACCGAGCCAGGAGTTTGTCCCAGCAAACTATTTGCTTGGGAGAGGCGCAGGAGATACCCCTGAAATTGCGGCACAACGCGCCTATGCAGCGGTAGCGAGAATTTTCCACGCACAGGTGAATACGCAGCTCCAAGACAATGAGCGGTATTCACAGGTCGAGCAAGGCGATCAGACAACGACTAGTCGACGGATACAGCTTGATCATCTCACGCAAGTCTCGACAGAAAAAGTGCTCGCGGATGTCAAAATTCTTGATACTTGGCATCGTTCAGATGATGATCAATATTTTGTCTTAGCGGGACTGGATCGGACAAAAACTGAACGTCTGCTACGGGAACACATTTTAAAATTTGATGAGATGGTTAAACGATATCTAGAAGATGGACGTACAGGGACAGATGTGGTAACAAAACTGCGCGGATTCAAGCGGGCCTTACGAGATATGAGGTTGCGGCAGGCGGTTAATGCGGATTTACAGATTGTCAGTCACACCGGGGAAGGGATTCCCGCTTCAGATTCGCCGGCACGTATTCAACAAGAACTCGACGCGTATCTGTTACACGAAGTGCAGATTGCGGTACAGGTAACGGGAGATCAACAGCCGCAACTGTCCCAAGCTATTTGGGATGGACTAAAGCAAGAGGGGTTGGTCACCCGACATGAACAACCACCGGCTTCCCTCAAAGACGATTCTGGACAATCCCGCGCCCCATCCCATCAGAAAACCCCAGACATTCTCGTTATGGGAACCTCCCGGTTAGAAGACTTGAGGCTGTTCGACCCACTATTCAAATATGTTCGTTGGTGTAGCAATCTTCGAGTGATAGAATCACAGGGGCAACGGGTCATTGGTGCCGTGTCTCGCTCAGGACGTGAGGGGCATATCACGCAGCATGAAGCCCGTGTGCGGGCCACGCAGGCTATGCAGAAAGTCGTAAGAACAAAAATGGCGCAATTACTGGCGAAATTTATTTACGATGATCAACCCACGGCATTGACTTCGTCATCTTCATCTTCGTGTCTTCCCCTCGAGGAACATTGAGCAGTTACCGATTCAGAGGAACGGGAGGACAAAGAACAGGTCTGTGAAACACCTCATGATTGTTATCGGTAGTCTTATGGTCCTTCTTCTTCTTGCGGTGGTGACTATGCCCTATTGGCTTGACCTCAATCGGTATCGTGAACAGTACATACCGATTCTTGAACAAGCCTTGAATCGAAAGGTTGAAATATCGCACATCCGCGCCATGTGGTTTCCACAACTTGGTCTTCGAATCGAAGATGCCAAAATCTTTGATGATCCTACCATGGCACAAGCTTTTTTTCTCGAAGTCTCATCAATCGAGGTCGCCATTAAATGGAAGCCTCTGCTTGATCGTCGAATCGAGATCCAACGTCTGACTCTCCATCGACCATTGATGACGTTACACCGAATAAAAAAGGACGCCGTCACTGCCGATACGGCAAGAGAGCAGCAGAAGCCGTCTGATGGCTCGACATCAGGTCACGCACAAGACTCGATTTTAGCAATGTTGGGAGTAGAAGAGTTCACAGTATCAAACGGGACCTTACGGTATGAAGATCCCTCTCATGATCAGGCGCAATCCTACGAGCTGCAACATATTGAAATGAAAACGGAGTCGGTTCGAATGGGTGCTATCGCAACATTCTCTGCCCATGGAACACTGCTCCCGTCTCAACTGCCTGTGTCATTGGAAGGGTCTGTTGGTCCACTTCAACAAAACTTCAATATTCCTCAGATTAAAGCCCAGGCCACTCTTGGTCGATCAAGCCTCATTGCGAAAGGACAGGCGATTGACAGACTGCTGGATCTTGACCTGACCTCTTCAAGGATTTCTTTCGAAGATCTTCCTATCAGTACCTCAGTAAACAAACCTATACTCGTGACGAAGTTTTCCTCTCATGTTCAAATACCATTGCCAGAAACAGAACTCTTCCCCTCGACTCCACAAGAAATTCAGCTTGCTCCTCTTGAGTTTCAGTTGGAGATGGGAGAGTCGGTATTGCGGATTTCTGGGAAAGCTGCCGGGACGAAGCTGACGATACATGGCACGGCTCCAGTTCTTCACAGTCACAATCTGCCAATGGCATTTCCACTTCATCGATCGGTGTCGGTGCATCAGCTCGATGTTCAAGCCATTATTGATGGACCATTGATAAAGGTGGAGACACTGACCGGACAGGTTTTTGATGGTCAATTGAAAGCCGATGGCCTTTGGGATATGAGATCTGACGTTCCCGCGTTTCAGTCATCGGGAACATTTCGCAATGTGAACATGGAAGAGTTCCAGAGAATTCTTCAACCTTCTGCATTCACATTACATGGCACGGGTCGTATGAATTGGGAGGTTAAGGGCACGGTTCCCAATCACCACATTCCGTTTCTATTCGGTCACGCACAGTTGCTGATCGAGAATGGTCAATTACAAGGATTTGATGTATTGCAACAGATTGAGCAGGCACTCAACGTGAAAGGTCTCGTGGGTAGAGAGCAGGGCGTGACACGTTATTCAACATTGAAAGCTGATGTTGAGTTTCAACAGGAACAGTTCCCCGTCAAATCTGTCATATTGCAAGGGATTGAGGAAGACTTTCTGATGCAGGGCAGAGGAGTGGTGATGCGAGATCAATCTCTCAATCTCAATGGCCATGTACAATTAGGAAATAGGATATCTGAGAAAATTATTCAACAGATGCCGATTGCAAAGATGGCCGCAGAACAAGGCAAGCTTCTTGTGCCATTTACGGTGAAGGGGTATTTTTCTAAGCCAACGGTGGGGTTAGATTTTCAATCAATCCAACGGCGACTCCAGAAACAAGTCGGCTCAACAGTCAAGAAAATTCTTGAAGGAGAGCCGAAAGACGTTGAAGAACTTTTAAAAAAAGGGAAGAGCATGTTAAAACAATTCTTCGGAAAGTAGTGAAAAGGGGTACCGTTTCCCCTTCCAAACCATCTATTTCTTTTTCTCAGAAATCGTTTTGAGGTCGCGTGGAGATGATGGCGCAATGGTTTTGACTGACGGTTTTGCATAACGGCCAGGACTTCCCATTGGCGTGAGAGACCATTTCGGGCTGATGGTCCCAAGACGTTCTTGGAACGGCGTGTCGAATTTATTAGATTTCCAACTATCTTGCCCGTTAAGACCGTCCACCGTATACGGGGTGAGAAAACTATCGGCCGATAACGCAATAAACGCATAACTGTGGTCGGGAGCAAGATTGTCTCGCCGTTGAGTGAACGGTTTGGTGGATGTGTGATAGTGATTGGCAAATGCTGTGAAATTCTGTACCCACTGTCCAGTTGATGTTTCGATCGTGGGGTCGCGATAGGCTTCAATCAAGTTTTGGAGATTCGCGGGAACACCGTCAAGATTCATGTGAAATCGTTTTTTTGCCATGAATTGTAAAAGTTTTGTCGTATCAGCCACTTCCATTTGTTGTGCCATACCAAAGACTACCAGCATAAAATTTTCTTCCCATGGAGATGTGGCATGCGTTAATGATCCGTCGTTGCGAAGCGGGCTTTGCAAAAAGGCTCTGGTTCCGGTGCTCCATTGGCCAAGTGGAGAGGGCTGCTTATCTGGAAATAACCAATACGGGTTCATTGTCCGAATATGTCTTCCCCAACCCCAGATCTCACCTCTCTCCGGATAGGTCGGAGGAAGATTCTGTACGCCTTCCCATGCCGTGATATTATTGCGGAGTTTATCGATGAAATAGGCTTGCTCGGGTTCTCCATCCGGCGAAATAAAGGCCGCATACACAAGGACTTTTAATCCCCAGGCATCTGCCCTGACATTTTGATTGTTCAGCAACCCTTCATTCCCGGGCCTGGCAAGATGACTATTCCAACCGGAACGTTGCCAGCCGATATGAAAATTGGCATCCATTTGCAGACATTCAAGATAGAAATACTTCCCGCTGAATAAGTAGGCGGTGTAGCATGCGTCGGAATGATGACTGGATTCTGTTTCGGACCAGCCATCACTTGAAACCGACCCTCGTTGAATTCGGTCGACACTGGTTCCGGAATCTAAAATCCCGGAAAATTGGCTTGTCGGTCGAGCATTAATCGAGACAATTCTTCCGAATGTGTCGACCGTACCTGTCTCGAGATTCAGGCCCTGCCTCCAAAGATTAGAGTGTCGGCTCCAGGTTTGATCAAAGAAGCCGCCACTTCCTGCTTTGACATCAGCTTCTCGAAGGTGAATCGGGAGACGTCCTGCCAGGTCGGCATTCCCCAACAGCATTTCATACCCTCGTTCGCTCATGGAGTAAAGCCAAAGGATTTCCCATGTGGCTTGTAAGCCGATCCAGTCATTTTTGCCAGGTGCATTCAGAGGCTTGACATAATTACCAAGATGATTGGGCTTTGCTCCGTTGCTCCCATCGAATGTGGAGCTGTGCTGTTGATACGTCCGATACCGTTGACGTTCAAGGGCAGGGGAGACCTGTAGTGACGTATCATAATGGGGTATCGCTCCCGTCGTGACTAGATACGGAAGATTATGATCGACTCGCACTGCCGGAGGTTGTTCTTCAATCCAAAAGATTTTATGCCATCGAGATTGACCGATGTGAGTAAAGAAAGGGTGTGTCCATTTCGTTTCGGGATGTGTGTGGCCGGCAGTTAGTGTAACGCGGTAAGACAGATCACGCATACTTTTGCTCACATCACGACTTGCCCAAATATTTTCGACGGTATATCCGACTTGAACATGCCTTCCTTGAGGATAAAACCATGATTCAAAGATGGGATGAAGGGCTTGACTGCCGTCGCCAAAATCTTGGTCTTCACTTCGTGCAGGCGTCCGGTCTTCAATAATGACAGCGGTCACAATGGGGCCCTGTAACCAATAGCGAAATTTTCCGCGTTCTAACATCGTCCTTGCCCGCACTGTTCGTTTGCGTACGCCCTTCATTTGAATGGATGCATCAAAGTTGTAGTCGGCCTGCAACATCTGTGATTGCGTAAGGTAGTCGGTATTGTTCCCTGAGCCTTGGTTCACGAATTCAACCTCAACCGATCCTTGTACTGAAAGTGTCGGAATCACAAAACTGACAATGGCAAATTTTACTGACCCATCATTCCATCGATTCTTGACATCACATTGAGTCAAAACCTGTATACCGCTGACTTTCGCTTGAGCAAAGTTTTGAATCTGGCC
>BQIY01000189.1 GCA_021604265.1 Nitrospirales bacterium | reverse complement strand
GTTCCTACATGCTTGAATTAATAATTAGACAGATGATCCGCAGCCGTTGGATCGTAATGTTTGTGGCACTCACCATTTGTGGGTTTGGCATTTGGAATTTTCAAAACTTGCCCATAGATGCTGTGCCAGACATTACCAACGTGCAAGTACAAATTAATACCGAAGCGCCAGGGTATTCTCCATTGGAATCGGAACAACGCGTAACTTTTCCTATTGAAACAGCACTGGCTGGGCTCCCGCAGCTCTCTCATACACGCTCACTTTCGGCTTATGGCCTATCCCAAGTTACCATTGTTTTTGAGGAAGGCACGGATATCTATTTTGCTCGCAACCTTGTGAACTCGCGGATTAGTGCGATCAAGAACCAATTGCCGGCGAATCTTGAGCCAGAAATGGGTCCAATTTCTTCAGGGCTTGGCGAAATATTCATGTACACAATTAGCGCTGAAGATGGTGCGGTCCAGCCAAATGGCAAACCCTATGACCTGTTTGCGCTCCGGGAGATCCAAGACTGGATTATCAAGCGACAGTTGATTCTGGTGGATGGTGTTACAGAAGTTAATACCAGCGGGGGTTTTGAAAAACAATATCATGTGACTCCTGATCCAACGAAGATGCTGCGCTGGGGGGTAACTCTGCCAGAATTGCTAGAAGCATTGTCGGACAACAACATTAATCAGGGTGCGGGTTATATAGAGCGCAATGGTCAGCAGTTAATGGTTCGATCTCCTGGCCAACTGAAAACGATCGAAGACATCGAACTGGTAAGCATCGAGTCCAGAGAGAGCATACCTATTCGGGTGAAGGATGTGGCTGAAGTCTCTATTGGCAGAGAATTGCGCACAGGTGCAGGGACTCACGCGGGCCAGGAAGCAGTTATAGGCACTGCTTTCATGTTGTTGGGGGAAAACTCTCGAACAGTGGCATTGGACGTTGCTGAAAAGCTCGATGAGATTAATACGACACTGCCTGAAGGCATCGTTGCAGTACCACTCTATAACAGGACGGTATTGGTAGAGAACGCGATAGCGACAGTAGAAGAAAATCTTGTTGTGGGTGCATTGCTAGTTATTGTGGTTCTGTTTTTGCTGCTAGGTAATATTCGTGCAGCTCTTATAACGGCTACAGTTATTCCTATTAGCATGCTGGCTACAATTTCTGGAATGGTGGAAGCTGGCGTATCAGCTAATCTGATGAGCCTGGGTGCTCTAGATTTTGGTTTGATAGTGGATGGTGCTGTTATCATCGTCGAGAATTCCATTCGCCGACTCGGCATGGCAACGCAGGGCAATAATATGCTGAGTCTGAGAGAACGATTGCAAGTGGTCTTTGAGGCAACTAACGAGGTTATCCGCCCCAGCCTCTTCGGCGTAGCTATTATTACCCTAGTGTATGTTCCCATATTTTCGCTCACCGGAATCGAAGGGAAAATGTTTCACCCTATGGCGATAACTGTGATTATTGCTTTGCTATCAGCAATGATTCTTTCATTGACTTTCGTGCCGGCGGCGGTTGCGCTTTTTGTTACGGGTAAGGTGTCTGAAAAGAAAAACCCCATCATGAAAGGTGCAGAGTGGGTATACAAACCAGTGCTGCAAGCGTCTCTACGCTTTCGCTGGTTGATGGTGATTGTTGCTCTATCCGCTGTTGGTGGCGCGGGCTGGCTGGCAAGTACGATGGGATCGGAGTTTATTCCTCAACTCGATGAAGGAGATGTAACAGTTCAGGCTTTACGTCCTCCAGGAACGAGTCTGCAACAATCCATAGATATGCAGGATATCCTGGAGCGGCGGTTGCTGGAGTTTCCTGAAGTGCAGGATGTGTTCTCCAGGATTGGCACCCCGGAAATTGCATCTGATCCAATGCCTCCTAGCATTTCAGATACCTTCGTGATTCTTAAAGACAGAAGTGAATGGCCCGATCCGCTTCTGGAGAAAGGAGAACTACTGGAAGAATGGGAAGAAACACTGGAAGAGCTTCCGGGGCAAATCTATGAAGTCACACAGCCTATTCAGATGCGTTTCAATGAATTGATTTCGGGGGTTCGTTCCGATCTTGGCATCATGGTTTTTGGGGAAGACCTCGATCAGCTTGCAATCACTGCTCAGGAGATTCTGGAGGTTGTTGAGGGAATCGAAGGTGCGGCAGATGCCAGAGTCGAACAAACTGATGGGCTGCCTATGCTTACACTTACTCCAAAACGGGAAGTGCTGTCGCGATACGGTCTTAGTGTAAGAGATGCACAGCACTTGATTAGTGCGGCAATAGGGGGGGAAGGTGTCGGCCTGATTTATGAAGGTGATCGCCGTTTTCCACTCGTTGTCAGATTACCAGAAGAAATGCGACGCGATATGGATAGAATCGGCCGGTTACCTATTCCAGTGCCGACAATTGCTAACGAGGCAGGCTATGTGCTCCTGTCCGAAGTGGTGGAAACGGAACTGGTCTCGTCTCCCAACAGAATCAGTCGCGAAAATGGTCAGCGCCGAGTTGTGGTTAGTGCCAATGTAAGAGGGCGCGACCTGGGCTCATTTGTTGATGAAGTGCGTGATGCCATCTCCAATGAAGTTGATATTCCCCCTAGCTATTTCGTCGAGTATGGTGGCACTTTTGAGCAACTTGAATCGGCAAGTCAGCGGTTGTCTCTGGTGGTTCCTGCTACACTGATATTGATATTCGGCCTTCTGTTGATAGTTCTTGGCTCAGTTCGTGATTCGCTCATTATTTTCACTGGTGTACCGCTTGCCCTAACGGGCGGCGTTCTTTCGCTCTGGATTCGCGACATGCCTTTGTCGATTACTGCAGGCGTTGGTTTTATCGCACTATCCGGCATTGCAGTGCTCAATGGGTTGGTCATGCTGTCATTTATTAAGACCATGTGGCAGGAAACAGGTGAGTTAGTGCATTCTATAATTGAGGGTGCGATGACTCGTTTGCGCCCTGTGTTGATGACGGCGTTAGTGGCTAGTCTCGGGTTCATACCCATGGCGTTAAATACGGGCATCGGCGCTGAAGTACAACGTCCTCTAGCTACTGTAGTAATAGGAGGAATTGTGTCTTCTACGTTGCTTACTTTGGTACTACTTCCTGCACTGTATCTGATAGTGAATAAAAACCGCCAACTGCAAAGCGAATAGACAATCAAGATGCATGATCACGCACACCATAGCGATCAGAGTAGCCAACGGATTGGCTGGGCATTCGTATTGAATGTTGGTTTCACTATTATAGAGTTTGTGGGCGGTCTGCTTACCAACAGCACGGCTATTTTGGCAGATGCCGTCCATGATCTCGGTGATAGTCTTTCAATCGGAACAGCGTGGGTTTTGAGCCTGCTATCAAAAAAGAAAGCTGACAATTCATTCACGTATGGATATAAGCGACTTTCGCTGATCGGCGCCTTGATTAACGGCATTGTACTTATAGCGGGATCTGCATGGGTGCTACTACAGGCGATTCCCCGTCTGTTCGATCCTGTTATGCCTGCGGCAGAAGGCATGCTAGCGCTGGCTGTTCTGGGTGTTGTGGTAAACGGATTTGCCGCTTATAAACTAAGTGCTGGCACAACGCTCAATGAAAAAGTACTCAATTGGCATTTACTTGAAGATGTATTGGGGTGGGCAGCGGTTTTAATTGTCTCAATCGTGCTATTGATTGTGGAAGTACCAATTTTGGACCCGTTACTCGCCGTGGGATTTACACTGTTCATTCTGTTTAACGTAGCCAGAAATACTTGGTACGCTGTCAAACTCTTTGTTCAGGCTGTACCCGAGCGTGGACTAATCGAGAAAGTAAGGAAGGAGCTGCTGACTATTTCTCAAGTTGATTCAATTCATCATGAGCACGCGTGGTCGCTCGACGGTGAATCAACAGTCTATACGGCTCATTTAGAAATGAGTTCTCCGATGTCATCACAAGAACAGCTTTGGATTAAGAACCAGGTTGCAGAAAAACTTCAAGAATTTGAGTTTTCACATACAACAATTGAACTGGAATTTCCGCAAGAGGATTGTCGAGATGATTAGTAGTGCTAGCAATATTCAAATTGTTAAGTTAGCGGTGTAATTACAAATGAGTATGTCAGATTCAATGAAAACCTTAGACCCATCTAATGAAAATATTTATCTAAGTACATTTCGTGTACCCAAGATGGATTGCCCGTCGGAAGAAAATTTGATTCGCATGCAGCTCGAACCTATAGAAACAGGTTTGAAACTGGAATTCGATATACCTAATAGAATCGTGCGGATTACACACAAAAGCAATTCTGAAAAAATCGATGAGGCGATGCGTAGTTGTGGCTTCGGCTCAATAATGGAAGAGACCAGGCCGGCTGAGGCACAAGAAAAGTCTGCATATTTCAACTCCAGTCAATCTGAAAATGATCAAGAAGCAAAAACACTAAGATTATTGTTGGCAATCAATGCATTCATGTTTTTTTTCGAACTTACGGTCGGGTGGATCGGACAATCCACCGGACTAATTGCAGACTCACTGGATATGTTTGCGGATGCAGCAGTGTATGGTATGGCTCTGTTTGCTGTTGGAAAAAGTGCTGCAAAGAAACTAAATGCTGCGCATCTATCCGGTTGGCTCCAGATGATTCTTGCATTTGGTGCATTAAGTGAAGTGCTTCGGCGATTTATATTTGGCAGCGAGCCGGTCTCTATTCTCATGATGGGAATAGGTTGCATCGCGCTGATTGCAAACGTTTCGTGCTTACTTTTGATTGCTAAGAAAAAAGACAGTGGCGCTCACATGCGTGCAAGTTGGATTTTCTCGGCTAACGATGTGATTGCAAATATAGGTGTAATTATTGCAGGAACGCTTGTGTGGTGGACAGGGTCTAGATTTCCAGATCTAGCGATTGGACTGTTGATTGGACTAGTTGTATTAAGTGGAGCAATTCGTATTCTGAAAATTCGTGCATAAATTTTAAGCCTTTGGGATTTTAAGATGCGAAGAAATGGTGAACTACAACGTTTTGCAGATGCGATGCCATTATTTGTAAATAGTAAAAATCCAGTAATGCCTATTATCGGAAAATCAAGAAAATGGTCTATGTTTCCCAAGGCTGATGATTTGAACGAGTAGTAACTAGCTTTGATAAATTCGTCTAAATTGAGTCTGGGTTTTTCAGGTTGTTAGCTCGACCACAACATTGTGTAGAAGCTCGGGATTGGCATAAAGCAGTCACCGGCATCTTAGAATTTTCAGTTTTGAACTCTCAACCATTGATTTCCATTACCGCTTTCTTCCCCGACTTCGTTTGCGTTTCTTATAGAAACCCGACTCCTGAGACTGAATTTTTGGCTGTTCCTCATGACCTATCCCCAGAGTTAATACCATTCGCAGGATGAGAAATTCATTCTAAGCTGCCTTTTCTGCAAACACCACCGGGGGCAGATAACCCAATGAACTGTGTGGTCGAACGTTGTTATAGTGCTCTCTCCATTTGTCGATT
>BQIY01000188.1 GCA_021604265.1 Nitrospirales bacterium | reverse complement strand
AACGAAATGAACAAAACGGCGTGACCGTCAGGGTCAAAGACTCCGCGATTTTCAGTACATGGATTGGGTTAAAGAAAACGTTGGAACAATTGGCAGGAGAACCACGGGTGACCTTAGACTTATCAGAAACCTACCTAGTCGACCATACGACGATTGGCAAACTCCATGAAATGGAGAAAGATTTCAAAGAACGACAGTCCACCCTGTTCATTACAGGCTTGGACCAGCATCAGCCGCTATCAAGCCATCCAGAAGCAGGACGGAAGAAGCCAAGGAGCTGAAGACATGGTAAATATAAACATGACGCATTTACCACACGTAAAACGTTATCGGAAATGCAAAACGAGAAGCAGTCGATCAATCGAACGAACTCCAGGTCCCGCCGTAATCAATGCGTAGACATCCAGAGGACCTCAGCCCATGCATTCTTGATTAAACTTCATCACGACATTGGCATGATAAGTCATCGCTTCCACGTCACCTTTGGTTCATCCGTTTTTCATCACGCCAGCGGCCCACTGACTTAGTCAGTACTATTTAGGGAAAATGAGAATAAACGCGTCACGACTTCTTGGGAACAATATGAGAACGCGAAAAACATATGGGACCTGACGCCACCATGCTCCACGTGCCAGCGTTCACTTCTGAGGCACGCGAACAACTCCGTCAACACATCCAAAAGGCCAGTGAACCCATCGCGCCCTTTTGGCCAATGAGAACAATGGTCGCACAAAACCCCATTCATGGGCTGGAATATCTTCCGTTTGATGAAGCCGTGAGAAAAGGGCAAAAACTTTTAGGCGGTCATGGGTACCTGCCAAACCAGGAATATCGTCAACTGTATCACCAGGGACGCATCACACCGGCAAGTCTTGAACAAGCATTCACAAGAGTCGGGCCTCGACAAGATAAACACGAGTCCATCCACATCGGAAGCCGTCGGATCACCGCCAAGGAAGTTTGGCGGTTGCATCTGACATTCGGGATTGAAGCATTAGAGCCCGCTCTCCAAGAATGGGAATTCAACGGCGGCTCCGCTACCCAGCAATTTCGTCACGACCTCCTTGAAGAATCCCAAACACGAATCATCGAACGAACGATCAAAGAATGCGAGCAATGCCGAGAGTATCCTGAGAAAGCCTACCTCACGAATTTATGGAAAAGTACATTGTCGTCGTTGGCGCTGCACGATGCGCTTTCAGACCCTCACTCACCTCTTAAGGCAAATCTTCACGCGTCAGAGAATCTATTTCCATCAATCGATATAACCCTGCCGGATCAACAAACGATAGGTGATTGGATCGATGACTTAGCTGAAAGTCGCCTCGTCGAACACATCAACAATTACATGATTAAATGGGTGGCCACATTTGTTGATGAAGGGTTCGCAGCATGGGAAATGCCACGGCGGCAAGAAGGCTTTTATCAGGCTTGGCGTGCACTCGCACAACACGATCTCTCGGCAAGATTTCTCGGGATTCACGAATTCAACCAAAAGGTTTTCAATCTTCCAACAGACCCCGAAGAAGCACTTGCTTGTAATTTACATCGACTTGGAATTCCACAAGAACGCTGGAGCGATTACCTCGCGCGCCATTTCTCGCAATTGCCAGGCTGGGCCAGATACGTACGCTGGCTTGGAGAACACCCGGCGTATCATGCGCAGCGAAAATACCCCATCGACACGACGCAGTATCTTGCTGTCCGCCTGTTCTATGAAGTGGAATTGACGCATGCCGTGTGCCAGCAAGAATGGGGGATTGACGGAACAATTCCAACGCTCCGTGCATATTGGGAAGACCACTCAGAGGACTATCACCTTCGACTGTCAAAAGACGCACAAATCGTCGACTCCATACAACGTGCGACGTGCCAAGATGCCTGGCGCCTGTTTCACCTGTTCCAATTTTTGGAATTGTCGCCGAGTGAAGTCTACGACTTGTCAGTCCCCGATTCACGCCTGCTGCTTGATTGGCTCGAGACTTTTCCTTCAGATCGGCATGGGGCCGTATGGCTTGAAGCCTATGAAGACAGCTTTCGAGTTGAGTTCATCCAAAAAATTTCAGCCCATCGGGAAACAGTGGCACCAAGTGAAACTCGTCCACGCGCACAATTGATCTTTTGCATTGATGTCCGATCAGAGTCATTCCGCCGCCATATTGAAGCGCAGGGTCCATATGAGACATTCGGGTTTGCAGGATTTTTCGGCATTCCGATTAACCATCAAGCTTTTGACAGCGAGGAGCGGGCAGATCTCTGTCCCGTCTTACTCTCTCCCAATCATGCGGTGACAGAACGGCCTCGCCCAGATATACCAGACGCATTGCAAAAATATGCCTCAGGCTCCAGATGGCAGCAATTGGGGCACCATCTCTTCCATGATCTCAAGCATAACCCTGTCGGATCACTCATGCTCATTGATCTTCTAGGGTTATTTTTCAGCATCGGCTTAGTTGGCAAAACACTCGCGCACAAACCGTTTCATGCCATCACCGCAGCCATACAACATTGGTTGCGATCCTCAGTTCCCACAGAAATCGTCGTCTCTCCCCCGACAGAGCCTCAAGACCCAGCATTGAAAGAAAGCAACATCGAAAATACTCCTTCTGGTCTAGCTCAAGGATTCACATTGACAGAACGAGCCACGTTTATCGAAAACGGACTGCGTGCGATGGGGCTCACACAACATTACGGTCGGCTTGTCGTGCTCTGTGGGCATGGAAGCGAAACTGACAATAATCCCTATTTCGGCGCCTTAGATTGCGGCGCCTGCGGAGGCAACCCCGGAGATGCCAATGCGCGGGTCTTTGCGGCTATGGCAAACGATCCTGCCGTTCGACGTAGGCTTCGAGACACAGGATTAGCTATTCCTGAGGACACCTGGTTTTTACCTGGAAAGCATAATACGACAACCGACCGTGTGACCTTTTATGATCTGGAAGAGTTACCCTTGAGTCATCTATCCGATTTACGAGAATTGGAGCAGGACCTCGAGCAAGCCGGGATGAACCAAGCGCTGGAACGCTGTCATCGTATCCCTCATGCGCCGACTGAGATTTCCCCTGAACAAGCCTTTACGCATGTCGATGGACGAAGTTACGACTGGGCCAACCCTCGACCCGAATGGGGACTCGCCGGCAATGCCGTCTTTTTAATAGGGCGGCGAACTCTGACCAAAGGCCTTAATGTAGGCGGGCGGGTCTTTCTGCATTCCTATGACCCTCTGCCCGACAACGAAGGCGGAATACTCGAAAAAATCATGACGGCACCATTGATTGTTGGTGAATGGATAAACACGGGCTATTACTTTTCCGGTGTAGACCCTTGGCGCTATGGCAGTGGCAGCAAAGTGCTTCATAATGTGGTCGGAGGTGTGGGGGTGATGCTGGGAAGCCAGAGTGACTTACAAATGGGATTTCCGTTACAGACAGTCAACGACGGACACGTCCATTATCATGAACCCATGCGCTTGCTCGCCATCATTGAAGCATCGCCAGACCTGATCACGACGATCATACAAAAACACACTATTCTCCAGGAGCTGTTTTACAATCAATGGATGAATCTTGTGGCGCTCGATCCGAAAACGTTTGAATTTCACCGGCATCATCCAGATGCCACGTGGGAAGTCATGGACGTCAACTCATCATCATGACCACTCGCGACCGATCTCACTCGACTTTATTGAGCGGTGAGCGGTCCGCGACGGAGGGCGCAGCGATGATCGCCCATTCAATCCTGAAAGCTTGCGGTACGACTGAGACCACCCAAACGGCAGCGTGAGTGCGAAGAAGATTCTATGAGACCCGTATCCTCACAATTCTTATTGCTCAAGACGGCAGCACTCTTCGTATTGTGGATTATGTTATCCGGTAGTTTTCATTGGATTCATCTCAGCCTAGGCGCTGCGGCGTCATTCACCGTTGCCTGGATTAATTCTGGACACTCACCCTTTGTGCCAAATTTTCGCATCTGGGGAAAGACCATCTTGTTTCTTCCTTGGCTGTTTGTCCAAATCATCAAGAGCAGTCTCCATGTGACAAAACTTATTCTTAATCCTAACCTCCCCATTGCGCCTAAGCTCCTTCACGTGAAAACGAACTTACACAATCGAGCGGCTGTGGTTCTGTTAGGAAATTCTATTACGCTGACACCAGGAACTATCACAGCAGAAGTCGATGCATCAACGCTCATCGTTCATGCCCTGGATGAGGTTTCGAGTGAGGATGTTCGAAGCGGTCGGTTAGAATCCAAAATTGCTTCGGTGTTTGAGGATGGAGGCAAGAGCTGATGAATGCTTTCTTTTTCTTTGTCTTAGTCACCCTCGCAATGTTAATCGTGGCGTATCTCTATCGTGTCCTGCAAGGACCGACGATTTTTGATCGCGTCTTGGGCCTCAACGGCATATCCACGAAAGCCATTATTTTACTTATTCTGATTGGGAGCGTGCATGAGCGAGTGGATATGTTCATCGATATCTCAACTGGCTATGCGCTCTTGAATCTCGTCGGGGCATTAGCGGTTGCCAAATATCTGGAGCAAAAAGGACTTCCATAAAATGGACGCACTGGCCATTATTCTCATTCTTACTGGACTCTTTTTTCTGATTGTCGCCGCGATTGGAGTTGTCCGGTTACCGGATGTATTTACTCGTTCACACGCGGTCTCGATCACCGATTCCCTTGGAGCCTTTTTGATGCTCATGGGAATTGCTGTTCATGAAGGCTTCAGTTTAAATATCCTTAAAATATTTGCCGTCTTGATTCTATTGTACCTTCAAAATCCCGTGATCGCCCACGCCACGATTCGCGCAGCCCTCCGCGCAGGACTCAAGCCCTGGCAAAGAGAATCAACATGACCTTTTCATTTGAAATCCCTCTGCTCATTCTCCTGCTTATCACCGCTGCCGGAGCCATTTTAGTCAAAGATCTTATGAGCGCCATTTTACTCCTCGGATGCTACAGTTTTTTCTTATCGCTCGTCTGGGCATGGCTGGGAGCAGTCGATGTCGCATTCGTGGAGGCCGTCGTTGGCGCAGGATTAGCCACAGTATTATTTTTGTTGACACTCTTTGGAACCGCGCCCAAAGACAGTCGGCTTCGTCGGCCGCCTCCCCCCATGGCCGCACTCATTGGGCTTCCACTCCTGGGAATTCTGTTGTTGTATGCAGCGAAGGATCTCCCTCAGTTTGGTGACCCGAATTCTCCGGCCAATGCACATATTTCCCCGACCTATCTTGAACGAAGCTTTCAAGATACACACACCCCAAATGTCGTCACCGCTGTACTCATGGACTATCGATCACTCGATACCATGGTCGAAACGGTGGTGATTTTCACAGCCGGCATTGCCTGTATTTTATTACTGCGGAGAAAAGTTTCATGATTCGGCCACATGACAGCATCATCGTTCAATCATTAGGACGATTTCTTATACCTGTGATTCAACTCTTTGGGCTCTATGTCCTGTTTTTCGGGCAATACG